>JBJYWI010000243.1:0-5210 GCA_046259385.1 Anaerolineales bacterium | reverse complement strand
ACAATAGGCTCCACCAACCGGGAGGCGCTCGCATGGGCGAAAACGGGAGCGCCAGATCTCGCCCTTGTCACTGCGGACGAACAAACTGCTGGGTACGGGCGCAGAGGGAGCAAATGGTACACGCCAAAAGGGGAAGCGCTGGCATTCAGCATCATATTAAACCCTCCATTTTCGGTGTCACAACCGCCGGATTCAGACATGCCCGGGATCAATCAGCTCTCGAGGTTGACGGCGCTGGGTGCGCTCGCGGTTACCGAAACGCTCCGGGAGGAGTTTAACCTCAATGCGAAAATTAAATGGCCGAATGATGTCCTTGTTAACGGATATAAAATTGCCGGGATACTGGCGGAGGCGCAGTGGTTGGGCGAAATCCTGAATGCAACCGTGATCGGAATAGGGGTTAACGTCAGGAAGGGATCAGTACCGGTTGGGGTTGGTTTGGACACCCCTGCAAACTGCATTGAAAACCTGGTCGGCAAGCCAGTCGACCGGGCAGCGCTGCTCCGCAAAATTCTGGAGAACCTGATCTTCTGGCGGCAGAGAATTTTCACAGACCGTTTTTTGAGGAAATGGGAAAATCAGCTTGCTTACCTCGGCGAGTTGATCGCTTTTACCCGGGAGGCAGGATCCGGTGGTGATGAAAATTTTCCTGCGGAGGTGCTGGGATTGGAACCAGATGGATCGCTCCGAATCAGAACGAAGGATGGTTCAATCAAGGCACTTAATGAAAGCGCCTACCGGATCACTCCCGGAAGAAAATGAATTAAACGAGAGCGTTCAGGATATTCAGAGGTTATTCCACAGCCCCAACACTTCGCAGATCAGCGGCGGCAATCCGGGCGATCGAAGCCACGCTGTCCCCTTCATGCACGTTCATTATCGTCACACCTTTCGTAGCCCTGCTGGTCTTGGAGATGTTCTTTACCTTGGTTCGCAGGATAACTCCACCGGTTGAAATAACCGTGAGGTCGTCATCCTGCTGAACTACCCGCGCAGCTGCGACCCTGCCGATTGCAGACATGGCTCGCTTATTAATTGTGTGTACACCCTTAGTAGCCCGGGCACGGATCGGGTATTCACTCAAAGAAGTTCTCTTCCCGAAACCTTTCTCAGTCACCACAAGTAAATCCCCGCCCGGTTCAACGACTTCCATGCTGGTCAGAATATCGCCTTTTGCGAGCCTGATACCGGTGACTCCCGCGGCTGTCCTTCCCATTGAACGGATTTGATTTTCCTTAAAACGAACCGCCTGCCCGTCGCGGGTAACCAGTATCACTTCATCTTTTCCATCTGTCATACGAACCCAGCCCAGTTCATCGCCTTCCGCCAGGCTAATCGCGATGATGCCGGCTGAACGGACGGAGGCCAGTCTGGATAACGCCATCCGTTTCATCTTTCCCATCCGGGTAGCCATGATGACATAATGCTCGTCATCAAATTCTGGGACTGCCATCGCAGCCGTTACTGTTTCGTCCGGGTTGATCGCCAATACATTCACTATGGAAATCCCTCTTCCCGTACGATCCGCATCCGGAATCTGGTATGCTCTCTCGGAGAATACTTTGCCGCGGTCGGTAAAAAACAGAACCGTGTCTAGCGTCCTAGCCGGCAGCAGCATTTCCACCTCGTCCTCGTCTTTGGTTGCGTGGCCGGTAACCCCGCGCCCACCCCGGCTTTGCGTTCGGAAGGTCTTCGCGGCGACCCGCTTGATATACCCGCGCTGGGTGATGCTGATCAGAATTGACTCGTCCGGGACCAAGTCTTCGTCACTCAACTCCTCGGAGGCTTCATAGGCGATATGGGTCCTGCGTTCATCCCCGAACTTTTCTACCAATTCGTCCAGGTCATCCACAATCACGTTAAGAATCTTTCTTGGGCTAGCCAACAGGTCTTCCAGATAAGCTATCCGTTCAAGGGTCGCTTTATGCTCGTCTTCGATTTTCTGGCGCTCCAGCGCTGCCAGCCTGCGCAGCTGCATGTCAAGAATCGCCTGAGCTTGCCGTTCGCTCAGTTCAAACCTCGCCACCAGCCTTTCTTTGGCTTTATCTGCGTCCGGCGATTTACGGATTGTATCGATTACCTCGTCCAGGTTATGCAGCGCAACCAGCAGTCCTTCCAATACATGCGCCCTGTCGCGCGCCTTGGCAAGCTCAAATTGGGACCGGCGGATGATTACATCACGGCGGTGTTCAATAAATACCTGCAGGGCGCGCTTGAGCGAAAGCAAGCGCGGCTGGTTATCGATCAAAGCCAGCAATTGAACACCAAAGGTTGATTGCAGTGGAGTGAATTTATAGAGCTGGTTGAGCACTTTCTTCGGTTGCGCGCCGCGTTTAAGTTCAACAATTATGCTCATCCCGCGCCGGTCGGATTCATCGCGCAAATCTGCTACCCCGCTTAATTTTCCGCTGCGCGCCAGGTCTGCAATTCGCTCCAACAGGTTGGTCTTTGCCAGCTGGAACGGGATTTCGGTGATCACAATCCTGTGGCGGTTCCCACCCATTTCTTCAATATGGGCTAAACCGCGCACGACAATCCTACCCCTGCCTGTACTGTATGCCTGGACGATCCCTTCACCGCCCAGAATCACCCCACCGGTTGGAAAATCAGGACCGGGGACCCTTTTAATTAATTCTTCAATTGGAATTTCCTCTATATCATCATAGTGATCGATCATATATTTGATCGCCTGGGTCAGTTCTCCCAGATTATGAGGTGGGATATTGGTCGCCATACCAACCGCAATTCCTGATGTTCCGTTCAGGAGCAGGTTTGGCAAACGGGAAGGAAGCACCTGCGGCTCCTGCAGCGAGCCGTCAAAATTATCCACAAAATCAACCGTGTCCTTATCGATATCCGCCAGCATTTCCTCAGCCAGGGCAGCTAGGCGGGCCTCCGTGTAGCGCATGGCTGCAGGAGCATCCCCATCAATCGAACCGAAATTTCCCTGCCCATCCACCATCGGGTATCTCAGCGAAAAATCCTGCGCCATCCGGACCATAGCATCGTACACCGCCGTGTCCCCATGTGGGTGGTACTTTCCCAGCACCTCGCCAACAATCCTGGCGGATTTTCGATAGGGTGTACTCGACCTAATTCCCATATCGTGCATCGCATACAGAATGCGCCTGTGAACGGGTTTTAACCCATCACGCGCATCCGGCAGCGCACGCGCCGCGATCACACTCATCGCGTAATCAAGATACGCAGATCGCATCTCATCATCAATATTTACTTGTCGGACGGAGCCTATTTCCATAAAATCTCCAAAATGATTTGCGCTGAAAAAATGCAGGTTGTCTCACCGCTAGTACGACCAAAATTCCCTGAATTCCACTTGATTTTCCGTAAAAAAATAGAAGGCTTTGCGCGTAAACCCGGGCAATTGACAACCTTTTAATTATACCGCGCCAGGTCTATTTTGAAGCTTTATTTAAGTCTCCAGATCAGGAAAAACAATTGGGAAAATTCGGGACCCTGCCCGGCACAGTGGTTTTTATACTTTTATTACAAATATTTTTCCGGCATGTGGTATAAGGTAGTACAGATAATCTAATGGTTCCAGCAACTATTTAAAGATAAAATAAGAGTTCCATACAAATAAAACAACACGCCAGCAGATAGAGACCCCCCACCAAGGCATCAATTTCGATGAAAAAACTGATTATTATCCTCATAATTATGGCAATAATTGCAGCGTTGGGTTATTTCGGTTACCAGGAGTATGCAAAAAGAACGGCAACCGAAGCGCTCAGCGACCTTCAAACGACAGAAGTCGAGATAGGCAATCTCACTGCAACTGTAGGGGCAACCGGAGTCGTCCGTTCCAACCAGACCGCCGATCTTCAATGGAAAACATCCGGTACGGTGAAAGAAGTAAACGCCTCGGTTGGGGATAGGGTTGCACAGGGTGATATTCTGGCGGTTCTGGAGCAGACCTCACTTCCGCAAAACGTTATTCTGGCTCAAGCCGACCTTGCAACAGCCCAAAAATCACTCGAAGACCTATACACGAACGCCCGGACAGCCAAGACGGAAGCAATCAAGTCGATTTCCACTTATACAAAATCCGTTCGGGATGCCCAGTACACTTTTGATAATTACACCGTACCATCAAACCAGGCAAACTTGGACGCGGTGGAAGCGCTTTCGGTCATGGAAGAGCAGTTAAACCAGGCGCGCCAGGCTTTTGAACCATATAAACATCTCTCTTCCAGCAATCAGACCCGCCAGGACCTGAAAGATGAGCTGGAACAGGCGCAGAGCGATTACGATTCTGCAGTCAAGCGCCTGGAATATGAATATGAACTTCAGGCTGCCAAAGATAATCTCATAAAAGCCAGGGAAGATTTTGAGAAATGGAAGGATGGACCTGATCCAGAAGACATCGCCGCGCAGGAAGCGCGCATATCAGCGGCTGAAGCGACCATAAGACAGGCATGGATCGAAGCCCCTTTTGAAGGGACGATCACTGAAGCGAACCCAAAAGTTGGCGACCAGGTCAGCGCAAACCTTGAAGCATTCAGGCTGGATGATTTTGCCCGCCTAGTTCTGGATGTCCAGGTGTCGGAGGTTGATGTTAACCGCATCCATCCCGGTCAGGAGGCTTTACTCAGTTTTGATGCGATTCTGGATAAGGAATATAGCGGGAAAGTAATCGAGGTCGCTCCCGTCGGTAATTCCAACCAGGGCGTGGTTGAATTTGTTGTAACCGTCGAAGTAACCGACGCTGACGAGAACATCAAACCAGGGATGACTGCCGCAGTTAATATCATCGCAGAGCGTATCGAAGACGTTTTGCTTGTGCCTAACCGGGCGGTACGGTTTAAAGACGGCAGACGGATTGTATATATCCTCGTAAATGGAGAGCTTGTACCTGTACCCATCACGCTTGGTTCCTCCTCTGAAACAATGAGCGAGGTTATTGACGGGGAACTGGAGACTGGGGACATCATCGTATTGAATCCCCCACTAGAGTTTGATCAGAATGGACCGCCTCCGTTCGTACGCTGAAAACTCCTTTTCATTTAAACCGAACATCTTCCTCATCAACCAATCATCAAATGCCTGAGGCGTTTTTATGCAGGACAGTGTAATCGAAGCCAGAGAATTGACCAAGGTTTACCGTATGGGAGAAATTGAGGTCCATGCTTTGCGCGGGCTTTCAATAAATATCGAACGTGGAGAAATCGTTTCGATTATGGGACCGT
>JBJYWI010000242.1:2131-10215 GCA_046259385.1 Anaerolineales bacterium | reverse complement strand
TAAAAAACTCATATTAATTTCTCCTCTAAAATAATTAGTTTAGGATGAGGGCTTTTAATGATGGCTAATGATACATTAATGTTCGAAATTATGCAATATGTTTCTGTAAACACTTTAATAACCTATGTTAACCCTTTAAATAAATCCTTTTCGCACTTATCAGGATTTGGCTCGGGAAATGCGCGCATAAAGTATTCGTAACGATCGTACCAGCGCAAAATCCAGTACACCAGGCTGCGTCTGGACATCCCCTCATCCAGCTGGCTGGTATGACAGGCTGTCGCTTCTTCCTTCCTTCTTCTCACCTCTCGGCAGTTAATTTTTGCATGTACCGGGAAATCCTCGTCTCCGACAAGCTCTACCAGGTCAATATCCTGGTTTCGACCGAAGCGACGGGGGTCCCTTCCAAAAATGGGCATCACCCGGACAGCAAAGCGCAGCAGTCCCCTGGGAATAACATGGAAATAAAGTTTTTGAGGTTTGTGCGGTGGGAGTTCATCTTCCCATCCAGGGTCACCGGCGAGATCGAACGCCCGTACAGTCGCATTATGAATGGCGATATGATCCGGGTGTCCATAACCTCCTACTGGATCAAAAGTAACAACTACCTGGGGGCATAGAGAACGAATTAAATGAGCGACTTTTGCAGCGACTTCATCAACCGGTGCGGCTGCCAGCGCTTTTGGATGTTGATTATCTGGAGAACCCTGCATACCCGAATCGCGGTAATCAAGAAATTGGACGCTTGTTAGACCTAGAATCACGGAGGCGCATTTTAATTCTGCAACTCTCCGGTCAGCTACAGAGGCATATTTGTCAAGATACCTCGGATCGACATCTCCTGACTCTCCCCGCGTGGCGCAGATCAGGTGAACCTGGACGCCGCGTTTAGCATACAGCGCCAATGTACCTCCCATCCCGAAGGTTTCATCGTCTGGATGCGCCAGGACAGCAAGCAGTGTCTTTTGTGTTATGTTTTGATTCATTTTTTTGTTGTCCTTACTTTCGGGAATTTTGTTTTGTTGTTTGGAATAAGGTTTTAAGGATGAGAGTCAGATAAATTATGGTTAGGAGCCTGGGATCAGGGATGAGTTCAGATAACCTGGACAGTGCTGCCAAGATGGGTTTTCTGAACTTCTATGCGAGTTGGGAAAGCCTCCTTGAGTTCATCGATATGGGTAATCACAAGTATCTTGGAAAAATCAGGGCGGACCGCGTTGATCGCCTCTAAAAGTCTCTGGCGGCCTAGTGCGTCCTGGCTTCCAAAACCCTCGTCGATGATTAAGGTCTGCAGTCTGGAACCCGCGCGCTGGGCAAGAATTTCTGAAAGCGCAAGACGAACTGCAAAATTTATCCGAAAAGCCTCCCCCCCGGAAAACAATTCATAATCACGCGGACCGGATGCATCGCGGATCTGTATCTCGAGGGTTTCCCGCAAATCCTCCCGTTTTTTATCTTTGTAAGCCTCCTGGGTAATAAAACTCACCGACATATCCCCGCCCAGACGCTCCAGAATACTGTTTGCTTTGGATTCTATCTGGGGCAGCGCCTGCTCAATCAGCAGTGCTGGAACCCCCTGAGGTCCGAACGCGCGCTCGAGTCCGCGATACTGCTGGACAAGCTCTGCGTATTGCTGTCGTTGAGCTTCAAACTCGCTCCGCCGGCTCCGCAAATCATCTAGGACAAGCACCGCCTGGCGAGCGCCCCCAACCTCCTGGCGCAGAATATTTTCGCGTTCCCTGAGATCACGGAGATTCGCTTCAGCGGTTGGCAAGTCTGGAGCCTGTTCCTGGGCAACAGCATACGCTTCGGCCGCTTTCTGGTATTCCCGGGACATCCGGTCGATTTCAACTCGCATGGAACTGATCTGAGTTTCCATTTCGCTGATTTCACGCTCAATTGGTGCGAGGGAGGCTTTCGACCTCTCCAGCGCAAGCAAATCTGACTGGATTGATCGAGCATCTTTTTCAGCCTGCCGAATCCGATCGTGAGCGGCAGCATCATAACCGATTGACTTCAATTCAATATTAATTTGAGCGAGTCTGGAACGCGCTTCAGAGGCGAATGTCTCATATTCAAGCGTGGATTTTACTTCGAGCAAGCGCGGCTTTCCCTTCTTCAGCCAATCGTCCGCAACACCAGCCAAGGACTCCATCCGGCTGGAGATCTGCGCCCCAATTTGGCCCAACTTGCGCAATTCAGTCTCCAGACCGGAAATGCCTCCTATCTCTGCCTGCAGATCAGTCAGTCTTCTCTCCACGTCCCCTAACAATTCCTTGTTTGCCCTGTAGCGATCTCCCTTCTCTTTTCCCTTTTTCTCAAGTTCAGCTATGAGCTCACTTTTTTCCTTTTCCGACAGCGGTTGTCCGCACAGCGGGCAATCGGGACTCTCTGAAGCCTTGAGCTGGGTAATCCTTTGGTGCAGTTCATCCATCTCTGCCTTTAATCGAGGGTTCTCAGCTCTGGCTTCGGCAACTTCTACTTGCAGCGCCTGGAGGTCAGCATCAAGCCTGTTGCCTCTTTCCAACTCTCCTTCAAGCTTCTCAAGAGAGGAGCGGTTTTTTTGCAGATCAGCTTCCAGGGCAGCCCTTTCAGAGTCTGCTTTTTGAACCTGAGCATGGCTTTCGATCAGGTTTTTTAATTCCTGCTCCAAACGGGCTCGTTCAGTCTGAATCTCAGCCTGCGGCTCAATCCTGCGGGCTTCCCACTCCCTGAAGCGTTCAGCCACTTGATCCCAATTATCCAGTTCATCCTTAAGTCTCAACCATTCCGCATGGTCAGATTGGATGCGTTCCTCCTTCGAGAGAATTTTCTTGAAACCATCCCTCTCTTCAGTCCTTTCATATAGACGCTTTTCAAGGGTACCGAGACGTGCCTCTCCAGCCTGGTGTTGACGCGACAATTCCGCGACCCACCGCCCCTGTTCATCCAGTGCAGCCTGGATCTGCCGGAGGTTTTTCACCATTTCATCCAGCGCCTCTCGTTCTGTTTTTATCCGCTCAAGTTCAGCTTGTAAAGCGCGCAGTTTCTGCTTCCTAGTCTCTTCCTGCGCCAATTCAGCTTCAATCTCGCTCAAGTGACCATCAATCCCTGAGATTTCAACTTCAAAAGTTTTTCTTCTCTCAGCCGCCCGCTGGCGATACAACTCCCAGATATCCAGGCCCAGAATACTTCCCAGAATTCGCTTTCGCTCTGCTGGCCGTTGCTGCGCAAACTGGTCCGCCCTGCCTTGCAGAAAAAAGGAAGCGTTGATAAAAGTATCATAATCCATACGAAGCGTTTCCTGGATGCGGGCCTGGGTCTCGCGCAAAGTGCGTTCCGTAAGCGGTTTCCAGGGGCCAGAAACAAACTCCTGCAGGCTTATCCCGGTTTCGGGATGAATTTTACCCGGTTCTATCTGCATAATCTGGAACTCCAGCATCGCGGTCTTCAGAATCTTTTTGGAACGCTGCACCCGATAAACATTGCCCTCGTATAGAAATACAAGTTCAACCGCGGCAGTATCAGAGCTGGTGTTAATCAGTGAATCGTCTTTCCGGCGTGCAACGCCAAACAACACCCAGGTGAGTGCATCCAGGAGAGAGGACTTTCCAGCCCCGTTCGGACCTGCAATACAGGCCAGGTCGAAACCCCGGAAATCCAATTCAGCCGGCTCCTTATAAGACAGGAATCCGGAAAGCGAAAGCTTGATTGGTATCATATAAAAAGTGTATCAATCCAGTCAAAATTAAACCTGCGGTCGATTATAACAAACCAAAATAATTATTTGCGACAAAAAAGAGTAAAATAGGGGACATGTCTGGAGAGGAATTTCTTAATGAATTGAAGCGGACTGCAAAACCTCTGCTTGGAGACGGCGCTATGGGCACAATGCTGAATGCCCACGGAACCGGATTTGACCAGTGCTTTGACATGCTGAACCTGACCCAACCCGAATTGGTTGCGAATATCCACAAGGATTATATTGAAGCTGGTTCACAGTTGCTCCAGACAAATACCTTTGGAGCGAATCGAATAAAACTGTCCAGCCACAGTCTCGAAGACCGGGTTCAAGAGATCAACATGGCTGGAGTGGAACTGGTCAAGCGGGCTGCGATCGCTGCTTACAAGGATATTTATATAGCTGGCGATGTGGGCCCATTAGGATTGCACCTGGCTCCATTCGGACGTTTACAGCCAGCCCAGGCTCGCAAGATCTTTAAAGAGCAAATATCTGCCCTGGTTGAGGCGGGGGTGGATTTATTGATTTTTGAAACTTTCAGCGACCTTTTTGAAATCCGGGAAGCTGTGCTGGGAGCCCGGGAAGTGACTGATCTACCGATTGTCGCTTCCTTAACTTTCACACGTGATGACCGTACATTACTGGGCGACCCGCCCGGAAAAGCTGCCCATTTTCTTATGGATACCGGGGTGGAGGTGATCGGGATTAACTGTTCGGGGGGGCCAGCTCAGATCTGGCGCATCCTACGCCAGATGGTTCAGACAGTCAGCGAAGCAGAAAAAAAACAGGCGCCGATGTTCTCCGCCATGCCGAACGCCGGCTGGCCCGAACGGGTCGGCGGACGGATTATGTACCCGGCAAACCCGGAATATTTCGGCGAATACGCAATGGCGCTTTGTGATGTAGGCGCTAAACTTGTTGGTGGATGCTGTGGTACGACACCAGAGCACATTGCTGCCATGCGCAAAGCACTAGATTCAACTGAGACCGGCTGCGGTCCCCCCATAAGCGAACTCACAATGCCGGTTGAAAACCTGGAGCTCTTGCTGGAAGACGAAAAACCTTCATCAATGGCTAGGAAACTGGCGGACAGGTTTTTCGTTGTAGCAGTTGAAATGACCCCACCACGCGGCCTCTCTGCCCATAAACTGATCGCCGGTGCAAGCCTACTGGCTGAATCAGGTGCGGATGCGATCAACGTATCCGACAGCCCGATGGCGCGCATGCGGATGAGCCCCTGGGCGGTTTGCGACCTGATCCAGAGCAATGTAGGCATCGAAACTACACTGCACTTCCCAACCCGCGGTCGTAACCTTCTACGGGTACAGGGAGATTTACTGGCGGCTCATGCACTCGGCATACGTAATGTCTTTGTTGTTATGGGAGACCCAACCGCGATTGGCGATTACCCGGATGCGATGGATGACTTCGACCTGGTCCCCTCAGGATTAATTAAGCTGATCAAGAACAATTTCAACGCAGGTTTTGACCACTCCGGCTCAGAAATTGGCCAACCGACCTCCTTCTTTGTTGGATGCGCGCTAAACTTAAATCCGCAGGTCCCTGGAAAAGAGATGGCAAACCTTAAACGCAAAATAGCTGCAGGCGCGGATTTTATCCTAACCCAGCCTGTATACGAACCGGACCCTGCTTTGGATTTTATCGAGCGTTATAAAAGGGAGTACGGAACGTTGGAAACCCCGATCTTGGTTGGAATGCTGCCTTTATTCAGCCCAAGACATGCGGCTTTCCTGCATAACGAAGTCCCCGGAATACACATTCCAGAACAGATCCAAACTCGGATTCGTGAGGCAGGCGACAATGCAGCCCATGAAGGTGTAAAAATCTGCCTGGAATTAATCGCTTCGATGAAACCCTGGATCAGCGGAGTATATCTGATGCCCGCCTTCAGCCGTTACGATCTGGCAGCGGAAATTATCGATGGCTGCCGTTAAAAGGCGAGAACCAGATCACAAAATCTCCACAGGGTTTGTTTAAAATCAAATTCCAGAAAACTCGTTCATCCAGCAAGGGGATTATTAGTTTATAATAGTCCACTGATGATCGGCAACCGAAAATCATTTTTTGGGGAAATTCAAATTTATCCGTAATTTATTTATAATGTGCGTCCAATATACTTTTCAGGAGGATAATTTATGGACATGGAATTAGAAGCTTCTCTTCGACCACCAGAGTCAGAGATGGCACCGTATCCAGCCAAGGTGATCACTCTGGCGACCGGTAAAAAAATGGTCGTTCGGGAAGTGACCAGGGATGTCGTACCCGTACTTCTCGAGGCGGTTATGCCAACTCTGTTTATCCCGCGTGACTATTATGACATTGTTGGCGCCAGATTGTACGCTGAACTGCTTGGATGGTACCGCTATCGGATGAAGGACGAGTTTTGCATTATTGGCCAAGTGGACGGCTTTCTGGTAGGGATCGTCAACAGCCGAATGTACTCTCCAGAACTTGGGATCAGCCTGCATACACTGGCAATCGAACGCGGTATGCGGATTGGCGCGCACCTTTTCGCTGCAAAGATGGAGCACCATATTGAATACCTGGGCCAGGAAGAAGTGCTGATTACGGCGGAAAGCCCGATCGGCTTCAGGCGCTGGATGATCGAGTACAACCTTGAAAAAAGGGATGGGCAGCATGAACTGGGTGGAGCGACCCCCTATGCCCTGACCCGCGAATTGTACTTTAAGAATAAGGACCGCCTGGTCGCTGGCGAACGCCCGGTCTCGGCAGAATTAATGAAAGTCGCCGAACGAGAGATCAAAGTCGCAAGCGAGGATGACATCCGTGAAAAGATCCTTGGGGCGAGAAGGAGGCAATTACAATGAGACCAGTCGTCATTGCTGGTGTGGGAATGATCCCATTTGAACGTCGCGACGAAGACAGTCTGGTGGATATGCTCTCATTGGCAGGGTTACGGGCGATGGATGATGCTGGAATCGGCGAACACCCGATTGAGGCGGTATATGTAGGCAACATGGCTTCGGGTTTGTTCAACCATCAGGTGTCAGTAGCCAGTTCGGTTGTTGACAGGCTAAATTTAATGCCTGCTGCCGCAGACCGGATTGAGAATGGTCCTGCTTCAGGAGGATCAGCGGTAAAAAACGGATTCCTGGCTGTAGCCTCCGGCTACTGTGATGCGGTTCTTGTCATCGGCGGTGAAAAAATGCGCGAGGTGATCGGGCCGCGGGCGACAGATATTGTGGCATGCATGACCCACCCTAACGCCGAATATATCTATGGCATCACCCTGCCGGGTATGGCAGGCATGTTCGCCCAGTTGTATATGGAAAAGTATGGCATCACCCGTGAACACCTTGCTCTAGTCTCAATAAAAAATCAGGCCAACGGCATACTAAATCCATACGCCCATATCCATATGAACATAACGATGGAAGGTATTCTCACCCACCCGCAGTCGCATATAAACAACCCGGTGGTGGCGGAACCGCTGCACCTCTATGACTGCTGCCCGGTTAGTGACGGCGCTGCAGCAGTGCTGCTGACGACGGAAGAGCTCGCAGCCAGCCTTGGAAAACCGGTTGTCGAAATCGCGGGAGTCGCTCAGGCGACCGACACCCACACGCTTCAGGAAAGGGAAGATCCAACTGACCTCAAAGCGGTCACCATCGCATCCCAAAAAGCATTCGCAATGGCAGGCATGGATCCCGCGGATATCGATGTGGCGGAACTGCACGACGCATTCACAATCCTCGAAATCGCAGAAAGCGAACATGCGGGATTCTTCGAAAAAGGAGAGGCTGCAGAAGCGATAAAAGCCGGCGAGACCAAGATCGGGGGTAGGTTGCCAATCAATCCTTCTGGCGGGCTTAAAGCGCGCGGCCACCCCGTGGGAGCGACTGGCGTCGCCCAGATCGTGGAATTAGTCTGGCAGTTAAGAGGCGAGGCGGGCGAGCGCCAGGTAGAAGGCGCCACCAACGGTTTCTCGCTGAATTTCGGTGGATTCGGAAACAACGTTCTCGCATTCGTACTCAGGAGGCAGTCATGAGCACAATCACAGCATATAAATGCACCAATTGCGGTCATGTGATGTACCCCCGCCATTCGCGCTGTCTGAACTGTAATGAACGCAATTTTGAGGAAATTGAGCCGGAAGGCAGGGCAAAACTGCTCACCTACACCATCATTAACGAACTCCCGTGGGGTATTGATGAACGCGGAAGGGTCTTGGGTGTGGTTGAATTTGAAAATGGTGTAAAAGCGCTTGGTTTGATCAAATCGGAAAAGGTAAAACTGGGGATGAAACTGGATGCCAGCATGACACCAGTCAGGGTAATTGGCGGAGAACAGGTGCTGGGGTTGACACTCAGCTAATAAATTT
>JBJYWI010000242.1:0-2031 GCA_046259385.1 Anaerolineales bacterium | reverse complement strand
TTAAAAGAGTGCGGAAAATATCACCGCACTCTTTTTCATTTCTTTGTCATCACTAAGACGCAAGAAACTACAAAGCCCTTTTCCCTTAGCCAGCGCTTAATTTATCCAACCTCTCAACGTGATTGGGATCAATCGCATCCCCAAATTTTGTTGTGGGCATTCCCGCCTTTTTCGCCATCAGTTGATCGTATATGCCGTCCTCGACAAAAGCCACGCAGCGACCAATGCTTGCCTCACCATCCACGAAACGCCATGGGAAGAAACCAATTGTAACCCGCTGGTTGAGCAACAAGTCGATGTCTCCACCAACGCACTCAGCGTGAATAATCCCGAACGGGAACATCTCGAGATGCATCAGCTGATATTTGCTGTCGTCAAAGACATCCGCCAGCCCTTTACCATATTTCTTCTGGAAAACTATTTCCGCTTCGCGCGCTTGGCGCGGCATCCAATCCCGGATAATGGTGTTCATGGGATGGTCAGCGCTGCCGCAGTCCACTCCTAACCAGCGTAATTTTTTCGCTTTACACCACTCGGCGAACTCGCGGTCCGGTCCGGGATGCTTGACCATGTAACGCACTTCATCGGCTGTTGGATGGTCCCAGCCAAAATGATGGTATCCGGTGTGGATAATCAGGATATCGCCTTCCCTGACCTCAACCCGGTCCTCAACCATCTGGCTGGTGTAGATCTCATAATCCCCGGCGGCATCGCTCAGGTCAACAATAACGCCCTGGTTGACAAGATAATCCATCTCCAGATCAGCCATGTCCTTACCCGGTGTGTAAAAGTGAATCTCGCCATCCAGGTGCGTCCCGAGGTGGTTTGAATGGGTCACAATCTGTCCGTTTGCGCCGTTAGGCGCCAGGCGCTTGAAATATTTCACCTGCAAAGGCTCGTAGGTTGGCCAAGGGGGTGTCCCAATTCCAAGTGGGATCGTTAAATCGATTGTTTTCATCAATGCATCTCCTGTACAAAATTAATCTTATTAAACCATCGCCTTGTATCGACGGGATTTACTCAACTACTCCGGCGTCAAGCATTGCCAGGAAAACTTTCTCGGATGTAAATGGTGGACCGTCCATACGAACGCCAACCGCATCGTAAATCGCGTTGGCGATCGCTGGTATGGTTGGCACCATGGAGTGCTCCCCGATGCCCCTCGCTCCCCAGGGACCATCATCCTGGGGCACCTCCACGATCATCGACCTGATGTCCTCAGGTATATCACTGGAAGTGGCAATGCGGTAATCCACGAAACTCGGGTTCTGAGGTATTCCGTCCTTCAACTGTAAATCCTCAAAAAGAGCCGAGCTCAGTCCTTGCACGAATCCGCCTTCCATCTGAGCCTGCACAAGTTCCGGGTTGATCGCTTTTCCGACATCAAAAGCGGCTGCGCCGCGAATCACCTTCACCCGTCCGGTAATCAAGTCAACCTCTACTTCAACCGCTTGGGCGCCGGTAGTGTAATGCACAACAGCCCGCTCCCCCTGGCCGGTCTCCGGGTCAAGCCCGGTCACATAAGTAGGCATAAAATTGCCGCGCCCGATGACCGGACCACCAACCCAGCCCTGGTCGTCTGGTTTCGGCAGCCCATAGATAACCAAGTTCTTCAATGGAACTTCACGCTCGCTTAGGTAAGACACCACAACGCCGTTTCGTATATCCAGCTTTTCAATGTCTTCATCCCACGCCTCTGCGACCGTCTCCAATATTTGCCTGCGGGCATCTCTGGCTGCGTTGACGATCGCATTGCCCATGCTCCATGTCAGCCGGCTGGCGACTGTCTGCCATTCATATGGGCTGTAGAGGGTATCGACCGGGGTGGCAACTCGCACCCAATCATACGGAACACCCAGGGCGGCGGCAGCCATTTGGGCAGCGACCGTGAATGTTCCCTGCCCGATATCCTGACCGCCAACGCCTACGATAACTTTGGCATCCTCTGTAAGCTCAACCCACGCGCTCGAACCGGCATTGGGCGGCATGGCAGGCGCCTTCCACATCAACGCGATCCCTTTGCCGCGCTTT
>JBJYWI010000241.1:24151-36540 GCA_046259385.1 Anaerolineales bacterium | reverse complement strand
TGATAAAATCTCGTGCCCTACTCCCTTATCTGTATCCTGATGAAGAGGATGAAACCATAATCAATTTGATAAGTAATCTCAACAGAAACATCCCAGTCATAATTGCCTTGAATAAGATTGATTTATTGAATGATTCCAATATCAAAAAACAAAACAGTTTTTGGAAAAAAAGAATGCCTATTGCTGAAATTATCCCAATATCTGCAGCAATGGGAAGGAATTTCGATGGACTGCTCAATAAAATAATTGCTTTACTACCAGAAGGAATGCATTTCTATCCTGAGGACCAGGTTACAGATTTATATGAACGTGAAATTGCAGCGGATTTAATCAGGGTATCGGCTCTAAAAATCCTGAGGGATGAGATTCCTCATGGAATAGCAATTCGTATTGATCAATACTCGGAAAGAGATGAAAACGGTGCTTATATCGAAGCGACAGTTTTCGTAGAACGTGAATCACATAAAGCAATTGTTGTGGGTAAAAGGGGAAAGATGATTAAAAAAATCGGCACGACCGCTCGATTAGAAATCGAGAAAATGAGTAGTAGAAAAATCTATTTGCGCTTAAATGTGAAAGTGCGCAAGGATTGGCGGAATGATGAAAAAGTACTGCGGCGTTTCGGGTATTAGTATAAAAGCAATCTCACAGATGGACTGGTTACATCGCATCTGTGAGATTTTGGAAAATTAACCTCTGGGAAATATGACCTTTTTATCCGTCTGAACCTTCCCCTTTAATGTCATTCTGTTTACCAACTCCTGTTTTCCCCGCTTGATTAATGTCATTAATCTTATTCAATGAGTCACCATCCTCAATTTGATCCCCGGTTGGGACTATTTTGTTTAATCCAGAATCACCTAAAACTGGATATGGCTGAGTTCCGAAGCGTGTGAGCGCTACTGCCCCAAGACCTACCATTCCAATAATGGCAGGAACAATCCAACCGATACAGGGGACGAACAAACCAATTCCATTGATCACAAACGTTAATAAAAATGCCCCAACACCAGCATTAACTGGTTCTGCCCAGGTTTGTTTTAACATGCGTGCGATACGTCTTCCAACCAGATAACCTATTGAAACTACTCCTAGTGCCCATGCTAATCCAAAAATGAATATTAATATTAGGGTAAGTGGTATTCCAATAATTGTGATAATTAAGGCGATTAACATAACGGGCGCGGCGAATACGGTCAGCAATCCCAACCCGCCACTGACAACCGGTTGTGTGCTTACTGTATCCGATACCCTTTCAACCGGTTTTACTGTAAACAACATGACGATGACAGCAACTGCTGCCCAAATAAACGAACGTAAGAAGAGCCACATCACTTCGATAATAGGATTTAAACTTGGCCAAAACCCGGATGGAGAAACGCTGGGAAAATCAAATTCATCCGAAAATTGAAAATTTACTGGTCCCGGGAATTCAGTAATCAATTCCCCACCAAATTCTGTATCCTCGGAATAGGTAAAATTGCCACCAAAGGATACCGCATCTCCTTTTACTATTGCAGTATCCCCCAATTCAACAAGACCACCGAAAGAAACCATTTCTTCATTGATTCGACCATCTGCTTGAAGAGTCCCACCGAATATTACGACTGCACCGTTGACGATGGATCCTTTTTGCAGGACCGCATTCCCGCCCATAATTACTAAATCCCCTTCTAAAACTTCTCCTGTTTTTAATAAGTAACTCCCACCAAATACCAGTTTTCCCTCACCATCTTTTTCGTTCAGGAAACCGGTTACCAGTAGCTGGTTCGCAAAACCAAAATTAATGGTCCTGAATCTGTTAAACCGCTCCTTTATCCCTGAAAATGAATTCAAACCGGTTGAACTCACTTCTGAGCCAGGACTGAAGGCAAAAACCAGATTGGTTACTTGCCAGAATGATAAAACAGCCACCATTCCTAGTGAAAATGTTACTAAAATTAATTTTGAAAAATTTATTTTCATGGGGTTATCCTCCTGGGATGTGTGAGTGCTCGATACGACACTATCCAAATAACACCCAGCTCAAAAACGATGCCAATCATAAATATCCAGAATGGTACAGGAATAAATTTCATTGAAGTGTTGAAAAGTGTTGTTATGGAAGTAAGAACGATATAAAACAGTGAATATAAATTGATAAACCTATCATAAACTGACCAGAAAACAATATTTGGTGAACTGATAACAGGCCAGAGTAAAGTTGCAAGCGCGATCAGAATTATGCTTGTTCCAATAAGAGCATACAGAAATACCCGTAAAGCTTGCCTTCTGTTTTCTTTTTGATTTAAAGTATCCAGTCGTTCCAACCAGCGACCGGTAAAACCTGGCTCCGGAGATTTTTGCGGCGTTGAATCTAGGGTCACTTTTACTTCGTTCCAGGAATTTAGAAGTAAACGGCAGGAAGGACAGCCTTCGATATGTTTTAGCAGTTGCGTCTTTTCTTGATCCGAAAGTTGTTCATTTGGATTGTCGGGATCATAAAACAGCCATTCCTCATAAATTTGATGATTCATGACACCATTCCTTCCATCAATATTGATTCGGACATGTTATCTCTCCACTGACTTGCCATAGCCCTCCTTGCCCTGTGTAAACGACTCTTTAAAGCACTTGGAGTGAGAGACAAGGCAGCACATATTTCATCATAAGAAAAATTGTGCCAGTAATACATCACAATGCAGGCTCTAT
Source organism: Anaerolineales bacterium (assembly GCA_046259385.1). Lineage (GTDB taxonomy): Bacteria > Chloroflexota > Anaerolineae > Anaerolineales > UBA4823 > CAVWDI01. The sequence goes on along the minus strand of JBJYWI010000241.1, from coordinate 33,849 downwards.
CAGTTGGGCTCAGAATTTCCAGTAATTCCCGAATTCTTTCTCCTTCTTCCTTGCGGCTGAGTTTCATTTCCACTCCAGGTTCTCTGTCCGGGATATCTGGAATCGTCAGATCTTCAATAGAAATTAGGTTAATCCTACCCTTTCTTATTTGATCAATGCAGTAATGGGCTGCTATCGAAAGTAACCAGGTCGAAAATGAACGCTTCTGGTCGTATCGTTGCATCGATTTATAAGCCCGGAAAAATGTTTCTTGAGCGGCATCTTCAGCATCTTGCCTATTTCCAAGCATTCGATAACACAAACTGTAAACTGGTTTCTGGAATGTATCTACAATTTTTGTAAATGCAACAATATCGCCACTTTTTGCCTGCAGTACCCAGTCTGGATTAATATCCCGCACGCAATTACTCCTCAATGCATCCGTATTTATAGAATAATTTCGTATTTACTTTCTTGTACTTTGATATACGAATTCAAAGTCATTTGGTTGCGCGTGGAAATTCACTGGAGGGTTACCATCGGATCTTTGGGATTATTTAATCCAATAAATTTACGCCTGCTATGTTTTCAATCACCCCAATTACTGCTGAATTATCCAATTCACTCATCCCCATTTCCAGCATCGCGTTAAATAATTGAGTATGTATCGCTGTAGATGGAAGAGGGACTCCATATTCACGGGCAGTATCCATTACAATCCCGAGATCTTTTGCTTGCATAAAGGCTTTAAAACCGGGTTCCCGAATTCCAGATAGTAATCTTGGCGGTTTATTATCCAGACTCCAGCACTGAGCAGCGCCTCCTCTAATCGCATCTACTACCTTCTGAGAATCGGCTCCGGCTTTCTTGGCGAAAATTAACAATTCTGCCATTGCTACCATCTGTGCTGCAACCATGATCTGATTGGCTGCTTTTGCAATCTGCCCCGATCCAGCTTCGCCAACATGCGTTATGGTTTTACCCATAGTATTCAAGACCGGCATAGCAATTTTCAACCCTTCAGTTTTCCCGCCTACCATGATTGTCAGTGTCCCTTCTTTAGCTCCAATATCCCCTCCGCTGACAGGCGCATCCAACGAAAATGCTCCCTTATTTTCAAATTCCACAGAAATTTGTCTAGCGGTTGCTGGTTTTATTGTTGAATTATCAATGTAGACCATCCCTTCTTGGATACCTTCGATGATACCTTCTGGGCCGAGCGCAACTGATTCTACATCCGGTGAATCAGGTAGATTGGTAAAGATAATATCTGTTTGTTGAGCAACCTCACGTGGATTAAAAGCCTCGATCGCGCCTGATTTCACCATTTCCTTCACAGACTCACGGCTGCGGTTATGCACAACTAATGGGAAACCAGCTTTAAGGATATTGCTCGCCATCGATTTGCCCATCAAACCAAGCCCTATATACCCAACTCTAGCTTTTTTCTCCATCAAGAACTCCTATTATGTATGCCAGATCGGATCTGGTCAATTTTTACTGTACCGTTTGATGATATTAGGCACAAGATAATCAGAAAAAGATCTTTCAAGGTCAAATTCTGGCTGCCATCCCCAATCTCGTCTGGCATCATTATCATTTAAATCAGCTGGCCAGCTATCAATAATTGCTTGTCTTTTTTCGTCAGGCTCGAAGGTAATTTCCGCATCTGGAAAATACCTGATCACCATACCTCGAAACTGCTTCGCTGTCAGGCTGAAACTGCTTACATTGTATACTCGTCGGCTTAAATTCTGCTCGGGGGCATCAGCCAAGTTTACCAGGGCATCCACCGCATCTGGCATCACCATAAATGGTATCGAAGTATCTTCCCGCACAAAACATGCGTATGGTTCGCCTTTGGCAGCGGAATGGAGCATCTCGGGACCGTAATCGCTTGTACCCCCACTGGGTATTGTAAACGCGCTGATTAATCCAGGGAATCTGAGACTTCTGAAATCCAACATGACTGGCATTTCAGCGCTTAACTGCCTGAAATGCATGCTGTAGTAAATCCCTAACAACTCACAATAAAGTTTGTTACACCCGTACATCGTCCTGGGGTAATTCCATTCCCATTCCCGTACTCTCGGAAATTGTGATTTAATTTCAAGATCAGGCATGCCATAAGATGCAATTGAACTAGGGAAGATAAACAAAACTGGTTTGCCGCGCCACTGTGACTGCTCAGAAGCAAGTTTCAATAATTCCAAAGTTCCTTCCACATTTATTTTGTGAGCTGCATCAGGTTTAAACTCAGCCCGGGTTGACAGCATGGCTGCTAAATGATATATCGCATCAATTTCGTATTCGCTCACAAGCCTGGAGAGTAAATCTTTATCTAGTATATCTCCCTGAATATGGTGAGAAAATGTTTCATTTCCTGCGTCTAAGGGGTTTATATCGATGGAGATTATCTGATTATGCTTTGACTTCGCTAATTTCTTAATCAGTGCCGTTCCAATTTCACCTGACGCACCGGTTATTAAGACCACTTTCCTTCTCATAATAGATTTAGGTCCTATTGCTAGACTATATTAACTGGCAATATCCTTTTCCCGACAAAGCATTAATATGGTCTATAAAATTATTAAAAAAAACTGCAATCCAATTTTACACGAAATATACTTGTTCCACTTTCAGATCAGATATACATAGAGCAAGTGTCTTTTTCGTAAATTAACAACAATTGGATTTTTTCTTTCCATAGTAAACTTAATATAATGAATCGCACTTTTCTGGTTATCTTTTTATTCCACATCTCTCTTGCGTCTGTGGCTTGCCTTCCTTTAATAAATGTTGAATCCCAACCTTTTGCTTCAGAAATCCCCACCGCAACGAACACCCCCATTCCAACAAAAGTCTGGTTTCCGCCAACTGCAACCTACACTCCTCTACCTGCATCTTCGAGATTAATTACACCAACTATTGAAACGAATATAAATTATAGCAGTAAGATTTTCTCCGATAACTTCACGGATCCAAAAAATTGGGAATTGGGGACATTTGCGGATGGAATTATCGCTATCGGGAATAACGAACTAACGCTTGCTGTAAAAAAAGAGCGCGGGTATCTATTTAGCATACGTGAACAAACGAATTTATCAGATTTCTATGCTGAAATTTCCGCTCGTCCAAGCATTTGCAGGGGAGAGGATGAATACGGTTTTTTGTTCAGGTATTCCTCCCCAGGTGATTTTTATAGGTTTTCCATTACCTGTAATGGACAATACCGAATCGATAGATTATTTGAAGGTCAGGCATCTTCTCCTCAACCCTTTACAATAAGCGGTTCAATTCCCCCGGGTGCGCCGAGCGAATCCCGCATAGCTGTAATAGCGAGAGGCAAGGAAATGCAATTTTTTATCAATGATGAACATCTAACCTCAATAAGTGATCCAACACTTGGTAACGGGAATATTGGCGTCTTCGTAAGAGCGGCTGGTGAGGACGATGTTACTGTATCATATTCAAATCTTGATGTTTATGAAATCGATTGAATTTTTACAACTATGCCAAAACAAAATTTTAAAAACCGGCTCAATAACCTGACAACCAAGGAATGGTTAAAATTCCAGAAATCGTGGTTTATTCACAATCCGCCCCCGCGGCAAAAAAAAGCCCAACAGCATCCTGCAAAATTCCCCGAGACACTGGTACAGACGTTTATAGAATTTTTTACAAAGGAGCAACAATTTGTCCTGGATCCAATGGTTGGCACAGGAAGTACGAATATTGCCGCATTGAGAGCAGGGCGAAATTCTTACGGCGTTGAAATCAACTCAAAGTATGCCCAAATCGCCCGTACCTTAATCACGGAAGAGCGAGAGAAACTGAATAAGGATAGAGGTAATTTAATTTCAGCAGTAATTACTGGAGATGCGAAAAATTTTAAGTGTCTCGCTGAAAAACATTCAATGCCGGAGTTCGATTATGTAATAACATCCCCACCTTACTGGAACATGCTGCATGCAAAAGGATTTGAAACCCAACAAAAAAGGCGCGGAAATGACAACCTAGACGTAATTTATTCGGAAGATCCCTCTGACCTGGGCAATATCAAGAATTACGAAATATTCTTGGGTATGCTCGTAAACATTTATGGAAGCATAAAGCCTCATTTACGAGAATTAGCATATCTAACAATCATTGTAAAAAACATAAAAAAAGGGGGGGTAATATACCCACTTGCATGGGATCTCGCTTCAAGGTTGGGTGAAATATACCAACTTAAAGATGAACGCATCTGGTGCCAGGACAATATTAAGCTTTCTCCCTATGGTATGGGAAATGCCTGGGTAAGCAATACATTTCATCATTACTGTCTCCAATTCAGAAATGAGGGATAAGAAATAATTCTTAACTATTCAATAAAACGCGTGTAAAATGAAGACTAACACTGATAAATAAGTTTACATCATAAAAGGAGGCGCGAAAATGTATCACACAATCATTATTGTTGGAAATCTGGGTCGTGACCCTGAGATGAGGTACACATCAACAGGACAGGCTGTAACAGATTTTCCAGTTGCATCAAATCGCCGCTATACAAATAATGAAGGTCAACAAATAGATGAGACCACCTGGTTTCGAGTTTCTGTTTGGGGTAAACAGGCAGAATCCTGCAATCAATACCTAAATAAAGGTAGCCGGGTGCTTATAGAAGGTCGGTTGAGACCAGACACGAATGGAGGACCACGAGTTTTCGAGCGTTCGGATGGCACTCACGGTGCAAGCTTTGAAGTAACTGCACAAACAGTGAGGTTCTTGAGTACTCGCACAGAAGCGAGCATGCAAACCGGTGAATTTTCGTCGGATGCTCCTGCAAGCGATGCAGACGAAGAGATTCCTTTTTAAATATAACCGCTCTCTTTGGTAGGGGGTGGATTCAAAGAATTCGCCCCCAAGTTTTTTCCAATTTTTTTACAATTCTTATTGGATGCGCGTCTGTGATAATTTGTTATTGATATGGAAAAGTGTATTTCAACTAATGAGAGAATTTTGAGCCTAAAAGGTTCGTTAATCTCATCAACAACTAGGATTAAACATGTGTCCACAATCTTCAAACAAAGAATTTTCTAATTTTCCACCCATAAAAATTCCAGCAGATCTAAAAACCGAATATGTAAATCTGGTTAGAATTGCACATTCCCCATCAGAGATGTTATTCGATTTCGCCCATCTATTACCTGGTGGGGGACCAGCACTTGCGAAAGCACGGATTATTATGTCTCCCTTGGCGGCAAAACTATTTTTCAGGGCTTTGGCAGAAAACTTGAATAAATTTGAAAATGCCTACGGTGAAATTAAAATACCCGGCAACAAGACTTTAGCTGATCAACTTTTTAAAGCCCCACCAAGTTCAGAAGAAACCAATGAATGAATGCCTTGAATAAATGCATTTACCCAAGTTTCAATAATATCTACTCCTTACTCCAACAATAATCAAAAAAATGGATAACCTAGAAGAAATCGCTGAACGCATCCGCCAATCTTTTGACGCCCGTACACATGCTCGAGATCAAGCTCTAGCGCAATCAAGAACCATTATCAAGTATTGCGCCCACGCTATCAGGGCAACCCATCGCAATGAGAGGAATCTGGCACTCGAGAATTTACATCTCGCTCAAAATCTCGTAAAGGAGTTGAAAAAAAATCTGGGGGATTTCCCGGATTTATACCACGCCGGCTACACTCAGAATGCATTAAAGGAATATGCCGAAGCAAACATTGTATTTGCTTTAATTGATAATGGAGACCTTCCAGATCCTGAGGAATTGGACCTTTCCTATTCAACTTATTTACAGGGATTAGCTGAAGCTGCTGGAGAACTGCGCAGGAGATGTCTTGACAGTCTCCGTAAAGATAATTCTAAAGAAGCAGAGCAGATTCTGAGCCAAATGGACGACATTTATGCTGTTCTTATCACAATGGATTATCCAGATGCTATCACTGGAGGGTTGAGACGCCTAACTGATATCGTCCGAGGCGTAACTGAACGGACGCGCGGCGATCTTACGTTGAGTTTAAGACAGGAACAACTCGAAAAAAGCCTGGAACAGCTTGAGAATCAATTAAAACGTGGTTGATCATGTGCATTATCAAAGCTTCTGACATTGCGAATTTCAATTTTTGCCAGCGTGTATTCTGGTATTCTATGAATGGATATAAACCTGAAAACCATGAGTTTATGGTTAACGGTGTTGTCCATCATACAAGACTGACCCGTAAAATCAACTTTTCCAGAATAACAAGGATTATTGCTCTGGGGCTTGCAGCCATAGGGATTTTGGCATTTGTGCTTGATATTCTTATCTCATAAATCCACATCAAACCGAAATTGCTAATTATTATCTCAACAGGTTTATTTCTCGGTGCGGTTATTTTCTATCTGCTCTCAGTTTGGTTAAGAAATTCCTCCCGAATCCCAAGCGGTGAAATAATTTATGCTGACTCACACAACTGGCAATCACAAGAAAAATCGCTTTTTGATGAAACAATCTTACTGATAGGAAAACCAGACTATATTATTAGAAATAAGGGGGTAGAAATCCCAGTAGAAGTAAAATCCAAACCCATATTTAGCTCTCCGTATGAATCTCACAAAATGCAAATTGCAGCATACTGCCGGCTCACTCATATTTCATCCGGGAAACGTCCTCCCTACGGAATTCTTCAATACGCCAATCACAGCGTAAAAATAAATTACACAAATGAATTGGAAAATAAACTCCTGCAACAGATCGATACAATGCAAACCGTTTCGGCAGAGAAAACAGAACTCCACAGATCACATAATTCTGTTGCAAAATGTAAAGGATGTGCTTTTTCCCGTATCTGTGATGAGAATCTAATGTAATATAATTGCATCTGGCATGGCAAACATCAAGAGTGAATTCAACCACATTTGTATCACTTCGCATCCAAAAATCTCAGAAGCAAAAAAACTTTCTGAAAAAATTTCATCATTTCTGGATGCTAGAGGGGTGACATCAAAATACGGACAATTTAATGAAGGCGAATTCAGTAAAATTATTGAGAATGGTGAAACTGACCTTTTGATCTCATTGGGTGGAGATGGAACAATGTTAAGGTCCGGACATTTATGCGGACCATCCAATGTTCCAGTTCTTGGAATAAACCTGGGAAAATTTGGGTTTCTAACCGAAATTGAATCTAACCAGTGGCAGAATTTACTGCCTCGTTTATTTGATGGAAAATATTGGGTAGAAAAACGAATGATGCTCCGAGCTGAACAATGGAGAGGCAGCAATAAAATAGGAACATGGGAAGTTTTAAACGAAGTGGTTGTTACTCGGGGGCAAATAATCCGACCTGTTCATCTTACAGCCACCGTTGATGGAAGCTTTCTAGCCACGTATGTTGCCGATGGGATGATCGCCGCCACTGCAACAGGTTCAACTGCATATGCGCTTGCAGCAGGTGGACCCATACTCCCTCCTGAGTTGCGAAATATCCTGATTGTCGCCGTTGCGCCTCACCTGTCAGTAGATCGGGCTGTTGTTCTTCCGGAAGGAGCAACCGTCAGCATTACAGTCCATACGGATCATCAGGCAGTGCTTTCGCCTGATGGCCAACCGCCAGTTGAAATGAATGACGGCGACCGGATTGATGCTTGCGCAAGCGACCATTCGGTAAAATTCATCCGATTTCAGGAGCCGGATTATTTCTACAGAAATCTCACATTACATATGAGCCAAAATCCCTCAACGGTAAATTCTAGATGAGTGATCAATCACCTACACTATACTGTTCCAACCATCCTGGTGTTGAGACCAATTTGCGCTGTAATAATTGTGACAAACCAATTTGCGTTCAATGTGCAATAAAAACCCCCACCGGGTATCGATGTCCAGAATGTGTAAAAGGTCAGCAAAAAAAATTTGAAACAGCCGAGTGGCAGGATTATCCGCTTGCCTTGTTAGCAGCATTCTTGCTCTCATTGTTTGGCGGCTGGCTTGTTACTTTCTTGTCCCTCTTAACAACCCTGTTTGCTGGGATACTTGTATTCCTCATGACACCCACTTACGGCTTCGCAATATCAGAAATTATCCGCAGGTTAATCAACCGCAGGCGATCGAAGCGCTTATTTCAGTTCACCGCAATTTCAATAGCTCTAGGAGCTTTACCATTCCTTGTAATTGCAGTAGGGAACATATTTTTAGGGCCAGGAGGATTTGGAAATTTATTCAGAATCGCCTGGCAGGCAATATATGCGGTTACCTTAACCTCCACTGTCTATTATCGTCTGAGAGGATTAAGAATCTAGGAATGCTTCTAGAACTCAATATCAAGGATTTTGCAATCATTGATGAGTTAATCCTCACCCTGGATGAAGGATTGATAATCTTTACAGGTGAAACAGGGGCTGGAAAATCAATCATTATAGATGCTGTCGAAGTTCTATTAGGCGGACGAGCTGAATCCGCCATGATCAGAACCGGTGCAGATACTGCTCTGATTGAGGGGACTTTTCAACTACCATCCATTTATCAGGATGAACTATTATCATTATTATCGAAAGAGGAACTGCTAGATGATACAGACACCCTGGTATTAAACCGTGAGATTCGTACTGCAGGAAGGAATGTCTCCCGAATAAACGGGCGATCTGTTTCAACAGCTTTCCTGCGGCAAATTGGTGAATACCTGATTGATATTCATGGTCAATCTGAACATCTATCATTATTAAAGGTCAGTCAACAGATCGATCTGCTGGATCGTTATGCTTCAACCAATAATACGGAGGGATTCACTGAACAGGCATCCGCATATCGGAAAGTTTACGATGATCTTCAATATACCCTGAAGGAAATAGCTAATCTGCAGCAATCCGAAAAAGATGCCGCCCGACTCTCAGACCTGCTCAGGTACCAAATTACTGAAATTGAAACAGCCTCACTGCTTGATAATGAGGATCTTGAATTAAAAGAAGAACACAACCGTCTGGCAAACTCCGAGGGACTGGCGAAACACACCAAGGATGCACTTGATTTGATTGACCGGAATGATCAGGATATTCCAGATATCAGTGAATTGTTAGGTCAATTAAGTGATTCATTGTTGAAACTTCAGAGGTTGGATCCGTCAAAATCAGACCTGCTAAACAAAGTCCAGGCCTTACTTGATCAAACCAGTGAATTAACAAGCCAACTTTATAATTATCTGGATAAAATCGAATTCAATCCAGCGAGGCTTGCACAGGTGGAAACTCGGCTAGCCCTGGTCGAAAGCCTCAAAAAGAAGTATGGCGGAAGTATCAGCGAAGTTAACCGTTTCGGCGAAAGTGCAAAAGAGCAGTTGGAAAGCATAACTAATACATCAGAAAAACTGGATGAATTAAGAATCAAACAAAAACGATTGCAGAAAGAAATCAGTAAACTGGGTCAAACTATATCAGAGATCCGTCAGAAAACGGCAAAAGATCTCGAGACGAAAATAACAGCCGAATTAAAAACCCTCCAAATGGCAGGCGCACAATTTAAAGTCACAATTGAACAACAACCTGACCCAAATGGAATTATCCTGGATCAAGGTGACCGTGTAGCCTATTACCCGAATGGTATTGACCAGGTCGAATTCCTTGTTGAGACTAATCCAGGGGAAGGATTCAAACCATTGGCAAAAATAGCTTCAGGCGGTGAAACGTCCCGTTTAATGCTTGCGTTGAAGTATATTCTAGCAAATGCAGATCATAT
>JBJYWI010000241.1:0-24141 GCA_046259385.1 Anaerolineales bacterium | reverse complement strand
GAGATTGACCAGGGTATTGGTGGAAGAGCGGGAGGTGTGGTGGGAAAAAAACTCTGGCAACTCAGCAGCAACCACCAGGTTCTATGTATCACACACCTGCCACAGTTGGCTGTTTACGGTTCACAGCACTATAACGTTGCAAAGCAACTGCATCTCGAACGAACTATAACGCGAGTTAACCTTCTATCCGGTGATAGTCAAGTAAACGAATTAGCTTCAATGTTCGGTTCAATCAGCGAAAATACTATTCAATCAGCCCGGGAACTGCTTCAAAACATACAGAAAAATTAATCGACCTGAATTCATTCAGGTTTCTGCAGCATTTCGATTACTTTATTGGTTGTCTTAAAAGCAATCTGAGGTAGTTTATCCAAATCAAAGAATTTCACCCTGTCAACGTCGTCACCGGGTTTTAACGAACCAGAATGTACATTTACCCTGTAAATGATAATGATATGTGCACCTTTAGAGTGTTCCTGCCCGTAAACCACATCCATTAGCCCATCCACTACCACACTGAGACCCATTTCTTCCAGACATTCTCGTTCAATAGCATCTCTTGGATCCTCGCCCGCATCAACAAAACCAGCAGGCAATGTCCATTTCCCCCGGTGGGGGTTAACAGATCTGCGCACCAGCAGGATTTTATCCCCCTCCGAGATTACCGCGACAACTGCAACTTTTGGATCCGGAAAATATACCCAGCCACATCTTCCGCAGACCGGTCTGATCCTGCCGGAAGCCTCTTTTAATTTTAATTGGTTACCGCATCTTAAACAGAAATTTACTTCGCCCATTTTAAAGAATCAAGGTATTAAGTCATGGTCAGGTTCGTTTTGATAAATTACCCTCTTTTTTGGTAAAAATAGAATGCACCCACACCTGAAGAAAATGCAACAAATACCAGGAAAATTTCAAGCAATCTTAACACCATTCTGTTTGAGATTAAATATCCAATCAAGTATGGCTCATTTTTTAGTAATTCTTCGCCCGGTTCACTTACAGGTGTTTCGACCTTAGGTTGAGGTTCAGGTGCGCGGGCATCAAGTTGAGCTCTATCAAATTCTTCAGTTCCCTTTTCCATCATCTCCAGGTCGCCTTCGACAGGTTCCAGCGGTACTGCCTGGGCTTCGCCGATTTCACCAACCGCTTCATCAGATGCTGCGCTTTCTGGTAGCGCTTTCTCCATAAGCTGGAATTCGGCTTGTTCCTCCATAACTTCATTTCTTTGAATAACCTGAGAGCCCCCCAAAAATAGATCGGATACAAAAACGAACACAAACATGAGAAAGGCAACAGCAGCAGTGAAACTTAAAACCGGGAAGAATAAACTACCTTGTCTTCTCCGTGTCCGTATTCCTTCAGTATCAGCTGTTAATAAATAATTACGAGGCGCGCGAATCCCTGGTTGAATCCTGAGTAAGGACCTCAGCGTCTGCAACTCGCTCAATGCAGAACGCAATTGAGGACTTTGCTGCAATCGTGAATCTAAACCCTTTTTTTCTTTCGAACTTAACTGATCATCCAGTAGCGCTGATAGTTCTTCCCATTCTTCTGGAGAAATATCGCCATTCATCATTTGCTCTCATGAACAAAACGATAGGTTGAGGTTAAAAGTTCCCCGAACTGAAAAAGGCACTCGCGCATTCTTTCCCGCGCCCTGGCTAAACGGCTCTTTACTGTGCCTAAAGGTTTACCTGTAACATTGGACGTTTCGCGATAGTCCAATCCCTGAAGATCAACCAACAATATAATCTCCCTGAATTCTTCCGGTAGATTGCGCAAACAATATTCTATAGCTTCTCGTATTTCACTTCTCTCGGCAGTTTCCTCAGGCGTTTCATTTGTGTCAATTAACCAATTTGGAGATTCAATCGGCTCTCCTTGACTGTCTTGGGGAGTAAGACTGACAGTAGGTCTTCTTTTTCGTCTGCGTAGTTCATCGTAACAAGCGTTGGTTACAATTCGTAATAACCATGCTTTAAAGGAACCTCCACGGTATGTGCTGATTTTATTAAACGCAGATATAAATGTTTCCTGGGTCGCATCATCCGCGGCATTGGGCTCTCCCATCACACGGTAAGCCTGACTGTAAACAATATTCTGATAAGCCAGGACAAGCCTGTTGAAGGAATCAATATCACCTTTTTGCGATTCCAGGATTAGTGACCTTTCATCCATCCAGACTTTATCCTATCGTAAACGCAGATTTAGAGCAAGGGATTAATATGAAGATTGTCATGTTGACAATCAAAAATCCAGATGCTAAAATCCTCAAGCAGGGAGTATATACTGGATGAAAATCCGGGGAGAAACCCAATGCTGCTAAAAAATATGTCAGAAAATAAGCAGCGTTTATCAAAGATGTTATTCATTATTAAATGCCCTCAATGCATAATGCATGAAGGGCATTTTTATTTGAGAATAACAGAACCAAGCCAATACTTTTCCTGAAAATCCCAATGCAGAATATTAAAGAATCTGGCTTAATACGTAAATATAAATTTGTACTTTTATTCACAAGCAATAAAATAAATAAATTATATGGAGAAATAATATGACATCAGGAAAGGACAGCAACCCCAACCCTTCTCAATTAGATGTAGAAGAGCTTCTGGCAAAAGCAAAACAACCTTCCAAAGATGCAATGGTTTTGCATCCCTTCTACCGAGGGAAAATTGAAACTGCATTGAAATGTTCAGTCAGGGATTTCAACGATTTTGCCATCTGGTATACACCCGGTGTTGCCGCTCCCTGCAGAGCGATCGCTGAAGATCCTGAGCTGGTGTATGACTACACCAATAAATGGAACACTGTTGCAGTAGTTAGTGATGGAACCCGCGTTTTAGGATTAGGAGATATTGGACCAAAAGCCGGTCTCCCGGTAATGGAAGGAAAAGCGCTTTTGTATAAATACCTGGGCGGCGTTGATGGTGTTCCTATTATGCTTGATACAAAAGACCCAGATAAAATCATCGATACGGTCTTGATGCTTCAGCCAGGTTATGGTGGGGTCAACCTGGAGGATCTTTCCCAGCCAAAATGTTTCCGAATCCTGGATACCTTGAGGGAAAAAGCTGAAATTCCGGTCTGGCACGATGACCAGCAGGGTACTGCTACAGTCACACTTGCGGGATTGATGAACGCACTCAAAGTGGTAGGGAAGAAAATTGATGAAGTGCGAATTGCGTTTATCGGAAGCGGTGCTTCAAATGTAGCGATTTCACGTCTGATATTCAGTTGGGGAGCGGATCCGGGACGATGTTTTATGGTAGATAGCAAAGGCATTTTAGGTAAACATCGACATGATTTGGAAATGCGAAAGGCTGAATATGTCGATAAATGGCGTTTATGCCAGATAACAAATTCTGAAGGACGCCAGGGCGGAATTTCTGATGCAATGCGCGGCGCTGATGTTGTGATCGCTTTATCCTCACCTGGACCGGGTGTAATTCAACCCGAATGGGTTCGAACAATGGCAGAGGATTCAATTGTTTTCGCATGTGCGAATCCTGTACCGGAGATCTGGCCATGGGAAGCACAAGAAGCCGGCGCAGCAGTAGTGGCAACAGGCCGGTCTGATTTTCCAAATCAGGTCAACAACTCACTTGGTTTTCCTGGGATTTTCCGCGGCACTCTTGATGTTCGCGCCCGGACAATCACTGATGAGATGTGCTTCGCGGCTGCAAAAGCTTTGGCAGACCAGATTGGTGATAAGCTTGATGCTGAAAATATTCTTCCAACCATGGATGATTGGGAGGTATTTCCCCGTGAAGCAGCAGCGGTTGGGGCAAAAGCTATCGAACAAGGTCTGGCTAAAAAAGAACTTTCGTATGATGAGCTATTTGACAATGCCGTAAATATTATCAAACGATCCCGAAATCTTACAAAATTGATGATGGAACAAAAATTGATCGATGATGCCCCCGAAAGTTAATTACAAACACAGTTACGCATATATTTGACTTTCTCAACAAATATTCATTTCCAAATAAAAAGTAAAAGAGGTGAAGGATGTACGACTTAATCGTTGTAGGTGGTGGACCAGCTGGATTAACAGCGGCAATGTACGCTATACGCAAACGAATAAACGTGTTAATGATCTCAAAAGACCTGGGCGGCAAGACAAATTTCAAACTAGCTCTTCCCTGGATAGAGGACTACCAGGTAATCAAAGGTTTGGAAGTCGTGAACAAATTCCGGAGCGAACTGGAATATCTCGACTTCGCCCGCCATATGGAACCAGTAGACAAAATTGAAAAAGCCAAGGAGGGTTTTATTGTATTGACCCGCGGTGGAGGTAAGTTGGAAACAAAAGCGGTTATCATCGCTACCGGAGCCAAGCAGTTGCGCTTAGAGGTACCAGGAGAAAAAGAGTTTATGATGCGTGGTTTATGTTACTCAGCTTTAAGCTATGCACCTCTTTTCATTGACCGCACCACAGTTGTAGTCGGAGATGGCGATCTAGCAATCCGTTCAGCTGCGGAATTAGCGACAATTTCTGAACAGGTATATCTTATAAGCAGCACCAGTAATGAATTATCATCTGTAATCGGGAAAAAATTAATTGAAAAGGAAAATGTGACAATCCTGGAAGGTTATGAGGTTATCGAAGTTAAAGGTGATGAATTCGCCCGGAGTGTAATTGTTAAGGATCCCCAAGGAAATATCTCCGAGCTGGAGGCGGATGCTACATTTATAGAGATGGCGTTAATCCCGAATTCACAGATGGTGGCAGATCTCGTTGAACTTGATGATCAGGGAAGGATAGTGGTTGATTGTTCAAGTTGTACTAACATGCCAGGAATTTACGCTGCCGGGGATGTAACATCAGGATTTGCTGAACAGGTCCTTATCGCGGTCGGTGAAGGTGCAAAAGCGGCATTGAGCGCTTACGAATATTTGCTGCCAAAATTGTAACAAATAATTTTATACAATTTATACTGGAGCGCTGGGGCAGGTTATCAATCTCCCTGACACTCCAGTTTTTTTATCTATCTTTATCATATATGTACGTAATTAGTTTTTAATCTTGATTAAATCAATAAATCCCTGTATTCTCAGGTATGAATAGGCAATAAACGTACCTGGTTTAAATAAAAATAATTCAAGGAATATAATGAGAGCAAACCGGATGATCAGGCAAATTGAAGGATATCCATACAGTTGGTTGTTAGAACCAGATATCGAGAACCCAGGAGTCCGCTATTTCGCATTACAGGACCTGGAGGGCTTTCACCCAGATCATCCAGATGTAATTCAAGCACAGCAGGAGGTAATGAAAACCGGTCCTGTACCAGTTATTCTGAAAGCACAAAACCCAGATGGTTATTGGGAGAAAGAGGGAACTGGTTACTATCCGAAATATCAGGGGAGTGTCTGGCAGATAATAACGCTGGCTAAACTAGGGGCAAATGGGAATGATCTGCGCATTAAAAACGGCTGTGAATATTTATTGGATAATGCCAGATCACCATACGGCGGTTTCAGTTTAGATCAACGCCCTTCAGGAATGATCCAGTGTCTGCAGGGGAATCTTTGTGCCGCCATGATTGATCTTGGTTTTAATGAGGATGAAAGGTTGAGGGAAGCATTTAATTGGCTAGCCAGAAGTATCACTGGAACCGGAATTGAGCCTGCGGAAAACCGGACTGCGCCAGTTAGATATTATCGCAGCGGAAACAGCTCGCCGGGTTTTGCATGTAGCGCAAATAACCACCTGCCATGCGCATGGGGGGCTGTAAAAGCACTGCGTGCTCTGAGTAAAGTTCCCGATAAGGACCGCACTGAAACGGTTAACAACGCTATAAAAATCGGCATTGATTTTCTATTCAGCCGCGATCCAGCTCAAGCTGATTACCCAATGGGTTACAGCGAAAAACCAAATCGAAGTTGGTTTAAGTTCGGATTCCAGATCGGATATGTAACCGATGTTCTCGAAATTTTAGAGGTTTTAACTGCATTAGGTTTTTCAAAGGATACAAGGCTGGAACCAGCTATGGAATTTCTTCTCAGCAAACAGGATAATCAAGGTCGCTGGAAAATGGAATATACCTATAATGGAAAGACCTGGGTCGATGTGGAAAAGAAAGGTATCCCCAGCAAATGGGTTACTTTAAGAGCTTTGCGGGTTTTGGAAAAATACTATCAATAATCAACCAAGAATGAAAGAGTAAAATAATTCCCTTTCTAATTTAAATAATTGCCATGAGAGAATTTGTAGGCGGCGCTGATGTAATAAGCCGAGCAGCAATCCACGCTGGATGTAATTTTTTCGCCGGTTACCCGATTACTCCAGCCACACCAATCCTGATTCAAATGCTGAGGGAGCTGCCCAAAAATGGGGGTATCGCAATTCAGGCAGAGGATGAAATTGCGGCTTTAGGTTTTTGCATCGGAGCCGCGATGACTGGCAAAAGAGTAATGACTGCTACAAGCGGCCCTGGAATCAGTCTGTACAGTGAAAATATTGGTCTGGCGATAATGGGAGAGGTTCCAATGGTTATTGTCAACTGCCAGAGAATGGGTCCTGCTACCGGAGGAGCGACTACAGCAGCTCATGGAGATATCCAGTTTATGCGATGGGGCACATCAGGTGGCTATCCCGTTATCGTTCTGGCTCCTGCATCTACACTTGACAGCTATAAATTTACAATGAAAGCATTTGATCTTGCTGAACAATTTCGGGTTCCTGTATTTTTAGCCGTAGATAAGGAGCTTATTTACTCAAGAACAACCGTAGATATTCATGACTATCAGGATGTCAAAATTACAGAACGCAGGACTGCACCCGAGGGGATCAACTACCAACCCTACCAGATAAAGAAGGCTTCCGATATCCCGCTTTTTTCCCCATTTGGCGGATCGCATATCGTTCGTTTTACAACCTCTTCACACAACCAAAGTGGATACTTGACCAAAGAACCGGAAGAACTTAACGCATTAAACAAACATTTATCCGCCAAAATAGACAACCATACTGACAAAATATGCCTGACTGAATTCGACAACCAGGATGGCGCTGAAATTTTAATCATATGTTACGGAATAACATCTACCTCTGCACGTGTCGCAGTTACTGCAGCGAGGAAATCAGGTATTAAGGTTTCTTTACTTGTCATTTATACCCTGTGGCCTATCCCGGAAGTGGATATCATCACCGCTTCAAAAGGAGTAAAAAGAATTATCCTGCCTGAATTAAACCAGGGGCAATATCTGCGAGAGGTTCAACGAATCACCCCCGATTTTGTTGAAATAACAGGAATACACCGTTTCGATGGCGGCTTGATTTCACCAGAACAAATATTGATTCAGGGGAAAATAATTTGAATTATCGACAATTCATTACCTATATCGATGAAAGTACACTTCCTTTACCATTCTGTCCAGGTTGTGGTCATAGCCAGATCTTGAAAAAGCTGAATTCAGCACTGGTTGAACTACAACCAGATCCAAAGAAAGTAGTAATCGTAACTGATATAGGATGCGTCGGTCTATCCGACAAATATTTCATTACAAATGCCCTCCATGGTCTTCATGGAAGATCTATTACTTACGCAACCGGGATTAAACTCGCTAACCCAGAATTACATGTGGTTGTTCTGATGGGAGATGGTGGCTGTGGAATCGGGGGTCAGCACCTAATCAACGCTGCTAGACGCAATATCGGAATAACAGTCCTGATTTTCAACAATTTAAATTACGGTATGACAGGAGGTGAACATTCAGTTACTACCCCTCATGGAGCGTTCACATCCACCACACCAAATGGAAATTTTGAATATCCAATGGACATTTGTGGAACTGCTTCAATTAACGGCGGATCATTTATCGCCCGTACGACCGCTTATGACAGTGAGTTAACTAATTTAATTTTCAAAGCGATTACACACAGAGGGTTTGCATTAATTGATATCTGGGAAATGTGCACTGCGTATTATGTTCCGAACAACCAGTTAAACAAAAAAAAACTTGAAAATACTATGGAATCAATGGATTTTGAAGCGGGATTGCTTGTAGAAAACTCTCGTCCGGAACTCAGTCAAATCCTGAATTCAGCTACGATCGGACCAAATAAACAAATTTCATTAACTCCAGAGCCTATACCTCATAAATATAAAAATTCGCTATCAAGAACTGAAAATATCATTATCGCAGGAGCCGCGGGGGCAAAAATTGCTTCTTCAGCTGCCTTTCTTTGTGGGGCAGCTATCATGTCTGGCCTTTATGCCAGCCAGCGTAATGATTACATGGTGACCGTTAAGTCCGGATACTCAATCTCAGAAATTGCCCTGAGCAATGACAAAATTCCATTTAAATCTATCGAGAAACCAGATCGTCTTGTAGTCACTTTTCAAGAAAGTTTATCAAAATTGGGTAAGATTTTAAAATTAATGCTCCCTGAAGATGAGATTTATATCGACTCGTCTTTGCTCCCCATTGAAACATCTGCGAAAATATTCGCAATAGACTTTCGAAAAACAAAAATTAAGAAAGAGTACTGGACAATGACGGCAATCGGTGAAATGTTACGTCGGTCAAAATTATTTCCAGTTGAGGCTTTACTGGACTCGATAGCTTTAAACCCGAAATTTGCGGTTTCAAATATCGAAGCCATAGAAAATCAAGAAGTAGATTGGAAGGAACTGAGATAGCGATTCTCAGTATAAACAACAATCATTTTTAACAAAAAGGAGAGAATGATGGAATTCTCAATAGTAAAAATAGAAAAACCGTTGGAATTAAATTTCATCCTTGGACAAAGCCACTTCATAAAAACCGTTGAAGACATTCATGAAGCGCTGATTACAACTGTGCCAAATATCAAGTTTGGCTTGGCTTTCAGTGAAGCCTCAGGTAAGTGCCTGGTTCGGAGCACAGGTACAGATGAAGAACTGATTGCGCTGGCAGAAAAAAATTCGCTCGAAATTGGCGCGGGACACAGTTTTATCATATTTTTAGGTGAAGACTTTTACCCAATTAACGTGCTTAATGTAATCAAAATGATCCCGGAGGTTTGCCGGATATACTGCGCGACTGCAAATCCCACCCAGGTAATTATTGCGGAAACTGACCAGGGGAGAGGGATCCTTGGTGTAGTTGATGGGTTGCCACCAAAAGGAGTGGAAACGCAGTCCGATGTCGCCTGGCGGAAAGATTTCCTGAGAATGATTGGGTATAAATCCTGAGAAACCTGATGGTGTTCAGGTCAAAACCCATTTACAAATAAATTTACTCTGGTAAATAAAAATTCATTTAGATAGACTATGGGTGAATACCTGCCGGTTGGCAAACTGCCAGTAGATCTTCTCAGAACGCTTATTGGGGAAGTACATATTACTGATTCCAGGGTGGTACAAGGCCCAGGAGTTGGAATCGACTGCACAGTAATTGATGCCGGTGCAAAATATCTGGTCGTGAAAACCGATCCGATAACCTTTACTGCCGCGAACATCGGCTGGTATGCAGTCACGATTTGTGCAAACGATATCGCAACAACTGGGGCAATACCACGCTGGTTTCTCGCAACGATTCTGCTGCCTGAAGCGCGAACAACAACGAAATTGGTTAAGCACATCCAGGCTCAGATTATTCAATCCTGCACTGAAATTGGCGCAACTTACCTGGGAGGGCATACCGAAATTACTTATGGAATCGAACGCACGATCCTGGTAGGAATAATGATCGGAGAAGTTGAAAAAGACCGGTTAATATCACCGCTCGGTGCACAATCTGGCGATCGATTATTGCTTACAAAAGGTATTCCTATTGAAGCCACGGCGGTTCTTGCACATGAATTCAGTACCAGGTTGTTAAGTGGTATAAGCGAAGAAGAATTATCTCAGGCAGGTAATTTCAATCTACAACCAGGCATAAGCATTCTCAAGGATGCTCAAATAGCTATTGCCTCCGGCACTGTCCATGCGATGCATGATCCCACTGAAGGAGGATTAGCCACAGCTTTATGGGAGCTCGCAGAAGCATGCCAATTATCGGTTGAGGTCGAATTGGATAAAATTCCAATATATAAACTCTCCAAAAAAATCTGCAAAATATTTAATATTGACCCGTTGGGCGCGATCGCTTCTGGATCGCTCCTGATCGCTGTTCCCAGAGATGATGTTATGAATGTCCAACAAGGTCTACATACGGCAGAGATAGCTGTTACAGAAATTGGAGGATTGTCTGATTGCATTTTTGAACGTCACTCTAAGGATCCAATTGTTTTCTATAAAAAGAATGGTGAAAATTTTACTTTTTCGCGATTCGAGAGGGATGAAATTGGCAAGTTGTTCAGTTGAAATTTCATCTCTTATAAATTTATAATCTTTCAGGACAACATTTATTGATCTATTCAATAACAAATTCGAATAAAAATACTTACCAAAATTAAGAATATAATCACGTGATACCTTACAACAATTTTGAGAAGGATATATGGAAGCCAAAACCACAGATGTTTCTTTTCTGCGAAATGCAATTATCGACGATCTCTTCCGCGGATTGGGACCGATAGCCGAGGGTTTACCAAGAAAGATTATGTGGCCGATTGTCTGGCCACCGGCAAATAAATTCTCACAACTGGCTGCCAGGTTTGATAAATTCGTTGAAAATTACGGCAATATTCGGGATGCCATGCAGGATCTACTTCCAAATTTTGTCTCTGATGTAAAGATTTCAGGAGCAGATGTTGTTCCCCAGAACGGACCGTTGCTAGTAGTGTCCAACCACCCGGGAACTTTTGACGAGGTTGTGATTGCCTCCAGCCTTCCCCGAAAAGATTTGAAAATCGTAGCTGGTGGATTTCCATTTCTCCGCAACCTTCAACACACAAGCAAACATCTAATTTTTATAAGCCAAAATTTTGGGGAGAGGATGGCAGTCGTCAGAGAAATAATTAAACACTTAGAGAACGGCTTATCGTTGCTCCTGTTTCCAAGAGGCGCTGTCGAACCTGACCCAGCAGTTCTACCTGGGGCCGCAGAATCCTTAAAAAGCTGGTCACGCAGTCTGGACTTAATTCTACGAAAGGTTCCTCAAACCCAGGTACAGGTCGCAATTATCAGTGGAGTTCTCTCACCCTCGGTTCTCAAACACCCAATAACTCGCCTATTCAAAGATATTCGACAAAAACAAAAAGTCGCAGAGGGAATTCAGATCATGCAGCAATTGTTCAACCCTCAAAAATATAACCTGATTCCAAATCTCACCTTTGAAAATCCTTTCTATATTTCAGATATTCCTGCCTCAAAAATGGATCGATCACTCATCTTAACCTCGGTTATTCAACGGGCGAAATCAATGCTTGAATTACATACTCATTTATTCTAACCTGTATATTGCTTATTGTTGTATAATTGGACACCGTTAGTCCAAATTGAAACAAGCATAAAAGATAAGAAATAAATAAACTTCAATATCGAAAAAGGATTTCATAAATGAGCCAGACAATATTTGAACGCTACGGAGGTTTTGCCAGTGTAAGCCGGATTGTATCGAGTTTCTACAACAAGATTATCGATTCACCAGTGACAAGCCCATATTTTAGCAGCACGAATATGAAACGCTTGATTGATCATCAAACAAAATTTATCGCCTCCATGATGGGCGGACCAGCCAGTTACACAAATGATCACCTTGAACGGGTTCATGCTCATCTTGGCATAACAGAAACTGCGTTCATGGAAGCGGTCGATATGCTTATGGAAACACTTGAAGATTTCAATTTTGCGGATGAAGACATGGAGCAGGTTGAAAGAGAAGTAATGAGCCGCAAGAATTTTATTGTTAAAAGAGGTTGATGATGACACCAGGTGAGAATTCGGATATGGTAACAACTCCAGATACAGAAATTCTTGCGCAATTAACTCGGTCCCTTAACTCTGGCATTGCGCTGGTTCAAATTGAGGACTGGCAGATTCTCTTTGAAAACGCAAACTTCTTTAAATGGTTTCCTCCAGGCAGCGATGTGGACGAGCCGCTCTCCAAAAGAATACCCGGTTTTAATGAGGAACGGGCACGCACAAGAATGGAGAAAGGTCGAGCATATTCACTGGAAATTGAAACTGAGACAAGCGGACGCAGCATGCCTGTATCTGTTGAGATCCGAATTCTATCTGAACAATTTGCAGATAGAGCAGTGGTTGAGTGTATTGATATTTCCAAGCAGAAGCAAGCTGAATACATGCTTGAATCTTATTCCAAGATTGCAGAGAAGAATTCGCGCGAACTAGAGCGAGAGAAAGAGCGAGCAGAACGTCTCTTATTGAACATAATGCCAAAATCCGTATATGAAGAAATGAAGGATTACGGAACTGTGACCCCTCAATTATTTGAAAATGCGACTATCCTGCTGCTTGATTTTGTCGGTCACACCGAAATGGAGATCTCCCGCGATGCAGCTTCTTTGGTTACTGAACTCAACGATATATTCACAGTATTCGACCGCATCACTGACCTTTTTGATTGTGAGCGGATCAGGACTGTCGGCGATTCATATATGGCGGTCTCAGGTCTGCCAGAATCCACCCCTGACCACGCTCATAATATCGCCAAAGTAGCGCTGCGAATGCTGCGTTATATTGAGCGGCGTAATTCAGCTCACCAGGAAGCTTGGCACTGCAGGATTGGGATAAACTCAGGACCAGTAATTGGTTCGCTGGTAGGCATTCAGAAATATGTCTATGATATTTTCGGTCCTGGAGTTAATCTTGCAGCCCGGATGGAGACGGTTTCTGAGCCTATGCAGATTACTTTAAATGAAGATACATATCAGTTGATCAAAGATGATTTCCACTGTTCTGAGAGAGGGGTTTTCGAAATAAAGGGCTTTGGGGATTTAAAACTCTATTTTCTGGAACGGGAAATTCCAAGAGTCTGAATCCAGATCATAACTGCTCTTGACGCAGTTTTTCATCAAGCCTTTCTGCAAATCGATGGACCTGTTTGTCCGTCAGGAACTTCGGTCCATTGTTTGCCATTGTACCCAATAAAATACGAGCCCATTTATCTGTTATCAATGTAATATTTAACGCTTCCTGAGCTGAATCTCCTAGAGCCACAAGACCATGGTTTATCATAAACAGAGTTTTAGGTGATTTCCCATGTTTGTTCTGGTAATCCTTAATAGAATCCCGAAATGCCTTGGCTAAAGCGAATCCTGGATCAACATATGGCACAATTCCAGGGGTAACTCCACAGATGGGAATCGTTTCAGGGAAAATATGTCTCAAAAATGGTTCTGCGCTGGATTTACTGCACAAAATTGACAGCACAGCTGTTGGATGAGTATGGGCTATAAACTTCGCACCGGTATCCTTGAGACCAACTGCATGCAAAAAGGTCTCTATAGAAGGCTGCTTCATCTTCTTGTCAAAAAGGGCTGCACGCAATCCACCAACAATTTCTTTTTCTGTTGGGTTCTCTTTCGCTGCAAGTTCCATTACAACATCAAATCGCACTCTACTGAACCCTTCAGGAGAAATAGCAGCCATATTACTCCCTGAAGCTTTTACCCAGAACGTCCCGTCGCCAATATCCGCACTCAGGTTTCCTTCACCAAGGATAACTAGTTCTCGAGATTCTATCCCTAACTCATGAGATAAATTAACTAACTCGTCTAGAATTTTAAATTGTTCCATCCTGTATTTATCCTAAATATTTGCCTTTATCACGCAGATGAATCCAAGTGTTTTGTCTCCAGTATTTACAAATTGGTGTAAATCATCTCCTGATACATATACAACATCAAATGGTCGTAATTGTTCAAACTGTTCATTAATCTGCACCCGCGCTTCGCCATTCAAAATGACAACTCCATGATCGTGTGGGTGGCGCTCAAGCCGGCTGCTTCCTCCAGGCTCAATCTGAAAGTAGCGAATGATGAAATTTGGAGCCTCTTCTCTTGGACCCACAAGAACATTTTTAATAACTCCTTCAAATCCTGGCGCATCATACTTTTCCGCCTCAACCCCATCCCAAGTGTACCTGTCCTGTTCTGTATTTCCCATAAATCGATGTACAACGCCCATATCAACAACCTTCCTTTTTAAATATAATTAATCTGCTCTAGCCAACGCTTGAATTTAATAACATAACCACCTCATCTGTCGATGAGAATTGCATTGCTTTATCTGCTATATCTTCACACCACTTCTTATCCAGTTTTCGGATTATCTCTTTTACTGGAGGAATCCGGACTGGCGCCATACTGAATTCATCCAATCCCAGCCCGATCAACAAAGGTATGGCGCATGGATCCCCTGCCATTTCACCGCACAATCCAACCCATTTCCCATGATCATGGGCTTTTTCTATTGTTCTGGCGATCAGCCGGATAACCGAAGGATGGAAAGGGCTGGCGAGGTCAGCGACCCTCTCATTGGTTCTGTCAACCGCCAGTGTATACTGGGTTAAGTCGTTCGTGCCTATGCTGAAAAAATCGACATGTCTGGCAATATGTTCAACTAGTAGAGCAGCGGAAGGCACCTCCACCATTATTCCGAACTGAAGCATCTCCGCCTGGGGGATATTTTCCTCAGATAGTGCTTTGCGCGCTTTTTCCAGTAATTGGCGGGCAAGGACAACTTCCTCTATACTGGACACAAGCGGGATCATTATCCTTAAATCGGTATTTACACCTGCTCGTAAAAGCGCTCTGTATTGGCCAGATAGGACCTCTGGCTTTTCACTGATCATCCTTATCGCCCGCCATCCAAGAAACGGGTTTGTTTCTTCCCTTAACCCCAGGTATTCAACCGCTTTGTCCCCTCCTATATCCAGAGTTCTCACGACAACTGGGCGGCTTCCCATCACATCAAAAATTTCCCCGTATGATTCAACCTGTTCCTCTTCTGTAGGCATACTAAGCCGATCCAGATAAAGGAATTCTGTTCTCAATAAGCCGACCCCCTCTGCTCCGAATTCGACAGCCTGTTTTGCATCACTTATGTTGCCAATATTGGCAACGATTTCGAAGGTCGCACCATCCTTTGAGGTTGCAGGTTGAGATGATGCCGCTAACTGCAACTTCCATTGTGAAGCCCGGCTATCGATTTCTTGTTCTGCATAGCCGCACTGTTCTTCGTCCGGATTAATAGTCAGCATTCCACTGTCACCATTAAGGATCAACAACTGACAGTTTTCAATATCTTCAAAACGAAATGGGACGGATACCGCAGCTGGCACGCCGAGACTCCTGGCCAGGATGGCTGTATGAGATGTAGGCCCACCTTTGCGAATGCAAAACCCAAGTATACTTTCCCGGTCGAATTGAACGGTATCTGATGGGGTAAGATCATCCGCAACGATGATCACAGGCTTATTAGGCTTAGAAATGGCTTCTGTATCCACACCAGACAGACAATAAATTATCCTGCGCCCTACATCCCGGATATCCTGCGCACGTGCTTGAAAGTACTCATCCTGCAAAGCGAGCATCTCGGCAGCAAACCGCTCAACTTCCTCTTCCACTGCTGCTTCCGCGTTGACACATTCTTCCTTCAGTTTGATGTGGATGGATTTAATAAATTCTGGATCGTCAAGAAATAAAATATGAGCATCAAAGATGGCTGCTTCTTCAGCGCCAATTTCTTCCAATGCTTTTTTATATAAAGTTAACAACTGGTTTTTTGCCTGCGAAATCGCTTCAGTCAACCTCGATATTTCACTTGCAGGGTCTTGGTTCTGTAACCTCTTTACTCTAACTTCGATTGGGTTGTATATCCAGACAGGACCAATGGTGATTCCCGACGAGGCGCCTATTCCATGTATTGTTTTTCCCACAATTATGCTTCCCCGAAATTAGATTCCACAAGTTCTTGAATCCTAGATAACGCTTGTTCAGCCGCTTCACCTTCCGCATCAACACGAATACAGTGTCCTTTGTTAACTCCCAATGTCAACACACTTAAAATACTTTTTGCATTTACGGGATCACCCTGGGTTGTTAAATTACAAACTTGAATATCGCACGGAAATGAAGATGCTGTTTTTACAAATTCTGCAGCGGGTCTGGCGTGTAAACCAACAGAGTGATTAACAACAATTTCAATGCTTGGCATCAATGACCTCCAAGAATTTTACTCACTTTCATCAACGATTAGATTGGCAAGCACCTCATTAGAGTAAAGCTTTTTAATATTCTCTGGTTTTTTAATATAAAGTCTAAAACTGCCGGGGGGGGTCAGGAAAGGAAACTTAACAGAATCAATCAAATCCAACCAGGGTATTTCAATTCGCTTCAGTAAATTAATCACGTAATTGCGGTTCTTCTTCTTGAATAGACTTTTATGTTCGATCCCCAAAAATTCAACAACTTTATTCAAAATGAAATTGTAATTTCTCCTCCCCAGGACAACCAAGAGGAAATATAAGAGAATAATTCCATTAATGATCAGGCTGTATTCAAGATAAAAATCTAGAATCTTTCCCCCGAGATCGCCGATGAATGACCGCACGACTATATCGATCATGCGAAATTACCTTTCAAACTTGGGGCGGTCAGTTGATGACCGCCCCGTAAAACGATATTTGAATTAATTAATCGAATTTTCGGAATTAATCCGCCGCCGCCACTTCCGCTTCAGCAGGGACTTCCTCCTCACGAGGAGGGGCTCCGGCAATCTCTTCCCACCTGTCCGGGCTGCGCAGGTAGAAAAACCAGACGACAGCCAGCAAAGCCAAGAGTACAAACAGGAAGAGTGGTGATAACTCCGAAAGCCGGGCAAAAACAAACGGAGGCCATAAGAAACCATCCGCTATACTGGTAATCTGCAATGCGCCTTCGGGAAATTCAAAGCCAGCATCCGCAGCCGCTCCAGTAAAGAATGGCGCCATATTGGTTGCCAAGTAGAAACCAAGCGCCAGTTCTAGAACGCCAGCAATCCACATCCTGAAGATGTTACCTTTCATCAAAGGGGCAAACAAAGCTACAACAAATGGGATAACAGCCAGGTCAGCAAAGAGCAGCACCTGATTGCCGGGCAGGATCACGCTCAGCAAAATTGCGGTAGGAACTAGCAGCAAAGCTGTCGAGATCGCAGCTTCATGGCCAATCAGAATTGCTGAGTCCAGACCAATATAGATTTCACGCCCGGAGGCGCGCTTCTGCATAAAATCACGCGCCGCTTCGGAAACCGGGATAAGCCCTTCCATCAGGATCTGTACCATGCGAGGCAGCAGAAGCATAACCGCAGCCAAATTCATTCCTGTCTGCAATGTTTTTACAACTGTTTGCCACCCATCTCCAAGGTTATAAAAAGCCAGTATACCCAGGATTAAACCGATAATCAAACCCAGAATGACTGGATCCCCAAAGATACCAAATCGTTTCTGGATTGTCTCAGGGTCAGCTTTTACATCCCGGACTCCAGGGATTTTTTCAATCACCCAGTTTGTTACAATTGCAAACGGCACACCAGGAGCGGTTGTAAGGTGTGGAATAGAGATACCTGGAAGTGTGTAAAAGTGTTGTACTGCTCGTGCCGTCCAGTCCCCCAAGAACAAAGCCAGGGCAGCGGCGATCGCTGCAGCGGCGAGTCCCCAGAAAAGACTGCCTGTAGCCAGCGCAACCATCGAGCCAACGAAAGCAAAGTGCCAGTAATTCCAGAGATCAATATTGAGCGTCTTGGTTACCCGTACAAGCAGCAGAATAATATTAACAATGATCGCAATTGGGATAACCCATAAACCAACCTGAGTACCAAAGGCGATCGCTGCAGCTGATGGCCAACCTACATCGATAACGTTCAATGAAGCTCCGGTGTTTTCAACCATATTTTGGCCAACTTCGGTTAAAGTTCCCCACATCAAGCCAATAATGAGGTTGATGCCGATAAAAGCGATACCAATCGTCACGGCTGCTCGTAAAGCTCTCCCCCATTTTGCGCCCATTATCACAGCCAAGAGAAAGATAATGATAGGAAGAACGACTGTCGCTCCGAGTGTATCAACTACCATTTTTATGCCACTAAGAAATGCATCCATTTTTATTGCTCCTCACTAAATAAATAATAAAATTGAACAAAAAAACACGAGTAATTCTAATCTTTTAAGGCTTCTTCAATCTGGTTTAATACATCCTCCTTTCCAATCCCTGTCAAAAATGCCAGAGTTTGAATAACTTGAACCCCGAGATTCTGTGGAACCGGAGTGGTTGTCACAATCAGGTCCGCATCACTCGCTAGGCCTTTAACTTCAGCCGCTTTGCACTGGCGTGTTACCACTTTAATTCCACGCTCAGCCATCGCCTCCTCAATCCCTTTTGCGACAACTGTCGAGGTTGCAATCGCTGTGCCGCAGGCTACCAATATCCTCTTCGGTTGGGCCATTTAATTACCTCCTATCTTTGTTAAAACACCAGAATAAAAATCAGGTTGCGCTTAACGCTGCCTGAACCTCACTAATATTATTTGCTGACATAATTTTGTTGATTACATCCGGATTCTGTAATACGCCTGCAATTTCCTGGAGCATCTCCACTTGGGATTTTGGTTTATCTAACGCCATCAAAATCACCAAATTCACAGACACTGCTTCTTCAGGATTTACCATATTCTGAAATATCACCGGTTTGGTGAGGGTTGCCATAGCCAATCCAGGTCTTTTTACGTGTTCAATATCAGTATGAGGTATTGCAGCATTGAAATTCCCTCCCAAAGGCAGCCCGGTCGGTAATTCACGTTCGCGGGAAAGTGCAGCTTCGACGAATGTATCATGGACATATCCCGTGTCGTGCAAAAGATTACCCAATATAGAAACTATTTCTGTTGAATCGCTGACCTCAATTCCCAATTTTACCGCAGATGGTTCTAATAGTTCAATTATTTTTTCGGACACTGGCGAGATCCTGTTATTCTTTCAGTACAACAGAATTTCTGGCGATTCGATAGCTGAAGTAAGATCCTGCAAGAAATTTGCCGCGATTACTCCATCTATTACCCTGTGATCTGCGGATAATGTTATTGACATGAACGGTCTCACTACAATTTCGTCATTCTTATCTAATACCACAGGTTTTCTAACTGTTTTTCCAATAGCCAGGATTGCACTTTCAGGCGGATTAATGATTGCCCGGAATTGATCAATTCCAAACATCCCCAGGTTGGATATAGTGAATGTCCCATTCTTTACATCCGCCAGGCTTAGAGTCCCTTCTCTGGCTCGATTCGATAGATCTTTTAATTCGTTGTTGATTTGACTTACAGGTTTTTTGATTGCGTTACGAATTACTGGAACAACAAGCCCAGAATCAATAGCTGTCGCTACCCCAATATTGATATCCTTCCATAAATAAATAGTCTCATCAACCAAGGAAGAATTGATATATGGATTCTGAGCCAAAACCCAGGCCACTATTTTTACAATCAGCGCAGTTACTGAAATCCTTTTTCCTTCTTCTTTTTCTGCGAACTGGTTCAACTTTGAACGCACAATCTCCAAATGGGTGACATCCACATCAACAGTCAGCGCAATGTGTGGTGCTGCCTGGAAACTCGCCTGCATCCGCTCGGCAATTGTTTTCCGAATACCTGCAAGCGGCACCAGCTCAGCTTCTTTTCCATCAACTGGGACCTCAGAAACTACGGAATCAGCGAACGTTTCTATATCCGCAGCTTGAACCCGCCCGCGTGGCCCACTCCCAGGTACAGAGACAAGGTCAATACCCAGATCCCTGGATAATCTGCGTGCTGCAGGGGTTGCAGCAATTTTTCCCGACCGTTCTGGCTCAACTCTCGAATCAAGATAGGCTTGAATATCCGATTTTGTTATTTTTTCCCCAGTGGCAGGTACATCCTCGAGGTTTATTCCCATGTCCTGTGCCATCCGGATTGCAACCGGTGAAGCGGATACGGATACCCTGACTCCGGCATCTTCAATTTTTGTTACGTCTTTTTCCTTGCTTTGCGTAACAGCAACAGGGGATTGATCAACATTGGAAGAGATGGGATCTTCCATCTTCGGGAGGTCATCCAGTGATTCCCCTTCTTCGAGGACGTATGCGATCACAGTCGCCACTGGGACAATGTCTCCTTTACCAACCAGAATATTCGCCAGCGTTCCTGAAGCCGGTGCAGGCACTTCAATAGCTACTTTATCGGTTTCAACTGTAAGAACCGGTTCATCGAGTTCAATTTTGTCACCTTCTTTCTTTATCCACTCAACAACAGTGGCATTCTCCTGATCCATATCAAATTTCGGCATTATGAATGGTACTGACATTTTACAAACTCCCGTTGATTAATATTCATAGGCTACAATTGCCCGGATTTCGCGTTCGATATCTTCCTCCTGAGGGACAGCGGCATTTTCAAGATTGCGGTTGTATGGAATTGGCACATCCGCACCAGCCAATCGGCGCATGGGTGCGTCCAGATAATCGAAAGCGGGGCTGCTTGAAATCGAAGCGATAACTTCACCAGCCCATCCGCCAGTCTGGCATGCCTCATGTACGACAAGCAGTTTACCGGTTTTTGCCACTGAATTTGCGATTGTATCGACATCCAGAGGTCGGAGCGTACGTGGATCAATTACTTCAACATCAATACCTTCCTCGGCTAATTTTTCCGCAACAGACAATGTTCGTGGAACCATTATATTTCCGGCTACCACTGTGATATCCGATCCCTTCCTCTTAACATCCGCCAATCCAATTGGAATTGTATACTCCTCCTCCGGTACATCGCCTTTCGATTTATATAAAAGCTTATGCTCAACAAAACAAACCGGATTTGGATCTCGGATTGAACTTAACAGTAAACCTTTCGCATCATACGGTGTACTCGGATTTACAACTTTGATTCCGGGGATATGAATCAGAAGGCTTTCAAGGGACTGTGAATGCTGTGCCGCTGCTCCGGTCCCCGACCCGCCGGGCATCCTTATCACCATAGGTACCTTGGCTTTTCCGCCAAACATAAATCGAACCTTCGCTGCTTGATTTACAAGCTGCTCCATTGTTAACAGGATAAAGTCCATGAACATCAGCTCGGCGACTGGCCTCATTCCGACCAGTGCTGCTCCTGTGGCAGCGCCGACGATGGCTGCTTCAGATATCGGTGTTTCTTTTACACGCTCCGGACCGAATTCATCCAGCAAGCCAAAAGTCACTCCAAATGCGCCCCCATATCGGCCAATGTCTTCACCAAATAAAAATACTCGCTCATCGCGGTGCATTTCTTCCCGCAATGCAGAGCGAATTGCTTCGGCATATGTCATCTCAGGCATATACAAACTCCGTTAAAGTCTCAACATCAGGTTCAGGAGAGTTTTCTGCGTACTCAACTGATTTGTCAACGTCCAATTGGGCTTCCTGGTCGATCACCTCAGCCTGTTCCTCTGAGAGAATACCTGCATCAACCAGTGCCTTTCTAAAACGAGCTATTGGGTCAATTTCTTTCCAACCATCAATCTCTTCCTTTGTTCGGTACAGATTCCGGTCGCTTTTTGAATGTCCAAAATAGCGGTATGTCTCCGTTTCCACTAGTACAGGTCCTTTTCCGCCTCTTACATGATCTATCGCTCCCAGCATTGTTTCATATACAAGAAGCAAATCATTGCCATCTATGTGATGCCAACGCATACCATATCCCTCCGCCCTTTGTGCGATAGGCAATTTTGCTGTAGCGCGTTCTACCTGCATGGACATGCCGTACTGGTTGTTCTCGCAGACAAATAAAACCGGAAGGTCCCAAAGGGCTGCCATGTTCAGCGATTCGTGAAAAATCCCTTCATTAGCAGCCCCGTCTCCAAACACTACACAAACGATCTCTTTTTTTCGCTGCATCTGAAGTGCAAGACCAACACCCACTGCCAAGGATATCCCTCCCCCAACGATTCCGTTCGCTCCCAGGTTGTTCGCCTCGATGTCTGCGATATGCATCGACCCGCCGCGCCCCCTGCAGTAACCGGTATCTTTACCCAGAAATTCCGCCATCATTAAATTAAGGTCTGCATTTTTAGCGATGAAATGTCCATGCCCTCGATGGTGATTCAAAAAATAATCATCGAGATTTAACGCTCGTCCTAGTCCAACTGCCACAGCTTCCTGTCCAGCAGATAGGTGCATGGTTCCATGTACTTTACCGGCTGCATACATTCGGTCTGCCATCCTTTCGAACCTCCGGATTTTACACATAGTTGAATACATTTCAATCAAGTTTTCATGGCTCAAACCCAGCCGTTCAATTTTGGTTTTGAAATCTTCCTGCTGGGATTTTTTATTAATACTTTTATTTTTCTCGATTTCTGCTCTTTCCATAATGTTTTCCTGTAATAAGTTTCACCTTTAACCAATAAATCTTAAATTTCATGAAATTATGCTGCAACACTTTTCTGTAACTGATTTTTTAATCAACGCAATATGATTGTAATAGTTAATTCCAATAATTCTATTATCCTGTTTAAATTAACCCGTCTACAGATACTAATCTGCTAACTAGTTGCGAATCAGTCACAAGAACGTTAATATATCCTGCTCGTAAAGCACCCAGGACTGCCTTGATTTTGCCTATCCCGCCTGCGACACCTATGCGCACAGGAATTGATTTTAGGGATTTGGCGTCAATTGTAATAATCCTTTTATGAAACTCCAGTTCGGGCGTTTCTCCATGCTCACCAAAGTGATGACCGCAGACATCACCAACCATCCCAAATTTACGAAGCTGTTCAAGGACTTCGAACGGGACATAACCAGCCTGGTAAAAACTTGAATATTCCGGCTCTGTACTGCCGATTCCGATGACTGCAATATCACATTTTTTTGCTAAATCGACTGCTTCTCTAATGTTGCGATTTTCCTGTAATGCCCCAACTATTTCAGCAGTATCAACAATGAATGGTGCATTAATAAAATACCCCTCGCATCCAAATTTTTGCGCTAACCGCTGCACCAACCCGGGCCCGTCATATACTGTGTTCTGGGCTCCCATTGCTCCAACAAGTTGCACTACACGAATATGAAGCGGTTCATTGACCTTCACTGCTTCGACCACTGCACTTACCGCACTTCCCCACGATAACCCCAAAACTTGCCCTTGAGAAATGTAAGACAATAAGACCTTTGCGCCAGCTTTTCCAAGGTTATTCAGAAGTTCTTTATATTCAATTTCTCGATTGTTTAATACAAAGGCATCCAACAATCCAAATTTTTGAATAAGTTCATTTTCAAGTGTGTTGTCGGAGGATAGAGGTTTCTTTACGGAAATTTCCACAATATTTCGTGCGCGGGCTTCTGCCAACATTCTTGATACCATCGACCGATCCACTCCAATCTGGCTGGCGATCTCGCTCTGGTTCATACCCTTTAAATAATATAATTCGGCTACATCAGCCAGCAATTCTGACCTGTCATTTGTGGTTCTTTTATAAGCAGGCAAAGCTGAATCCTTGATGAGAAAAGTCACGGATGTGAACAAAAACTCACTTATGTGAGTTTATCACCCTGATATTAAAATGTCAAGACATCGGTAACAACCATAATAATAGAGAACAAGAGACGCTTGATTGCCTATATAGCTGGATTTAGATTGCCTTGGATCGTCATATAGCGTTGATAGCCCGCATAATCTAAAACAGAAAAATTTGAAATTCTTACTTAAATTAGGGAAATCTGGTTTCTAATTAATTCCCAAAAATACTTCCAGAATTATTAGCGCTTCTTTCCAAACGGTATTATTCAAAATTTCATAACAAGATGTCGATTATAATATTCCCGCTTTTATTAATATATCTAGAAATCAGGAGTGTTTATGGCCCCAATCAACAAGGCAATCATATTTTTAAGACAAATTGAGGCTCCGAATACCGCTCAATTCTTTAGCGTATCTGACTGGGTCTGGATTGTTATTTTCATTCTTGTATTAGTTATTGTGTGGTGGTTGTTAAGTCGAGCAACAAACTGGTCCGAACAGGAATCTCAAGAACTAACAACCCAAATAATAGAAGAGGAAACCAAAACTGTTACTGAAACACCTTCGCAGGAATCTGATGATTTAACCAGAATTGAAGGCATCGGTCCAAAAATACAAGGTATTCTGAACGAGGTAGATATTTTCACATTCTCACAACTGGCAAATGCAGATATAGCAAAATTGCAATCATTGTTAGACGATGCACGTTTATCTTTTTCCGATCCACAATCCT
>JBJYWI010000240.1:0-3982 GCA_046259385.1 Anaerolineales bacterium | reverse complement strand
TCCTTAGGTCACGAAATGCCTCTGCGAGCGGGCTGCGAGGCGATTTCATTGTCCACACATGAGAAGCATCAAAGGTTCCGCTTTTTTCCAAGGTTATTAAAGTAGGCTGTCCTACTGCCTGCCTGATATCATCTTCGCTCTCAATCGAATCGTCAATAAATTCCATGGCGTAGGCTGCTGCCGCCGCCAACAAGAAACCTAAAACAACTGAAAGGGCAATAATGAGAGGTTTATTGGAGCCAATAGGTTCTCCGGGTAATGATGCCGACTCAACAATTGTAAGCACGTTGGTGGCTTCCTGCTGAGAATTGGCAAGAAAACCCGTATAGTTTGTCTGCAGTACGCTAAGCTTTTCCTGAAGAGCAGAGATTTGATCCTGCATTGCCGCAATCTCTCGCGCACTGAACAATTCACCTAACTGCCCTTCTAAGACCGTGATTTCCTCTTGTGTTTGTTCAATCTGTGCAGCGAGATCGGCCAACTGCTTATTGACAAACGCTGCCATCTCCTGCTTTTCGGGGCCCGAACTACCTGGACTTAATAATACCAACTGATTGGCTAGTTCATTTGCCACAGATTGTGCCTGTTCCGGATTCGTATCAATAACCGTAATTTCAATTAATTGTGCTTGATCAGGAACCTCAACGTCGTATTTAGGGAGATAATCTAACCCTAAAGCGGCCTGCGTTGCCTGTCGAACCGGCTCTCTTTTCGCGATCTCGGCGTAAGTCGCAGCTAATTGTTGGCTCAAATAAAATTGATTTCCATCCGGGTTTGGATTATCGAATGGACGGCCAGTCATAAGAGTAGATCGAGCCTGGTAAATTTCCGGCTCATTGCGAACTGTATAGTAGCTTGATACACCTGCCAAAGCAGCAGCCAAAACTATTAACCACCACCACTTTAACAAAGGTGCAATGAATGTCTTTATTTCCATTGAAACCTCAATATCTCAACCGTTGCTTTTAATTACTTTATTACCCGTTTCTTTCAAATTAAGTTAACAGAAGAGAATTGCCCATTCTTTTTACTTATACTTTCAATGGCCATATTGCGTAAGTTCACTGTAATTATATGGCCCAGGATCAAATGGATATCTTCAACCTGTTCGATATTATCACTTTCAATATGAATATTCATAGAAGCCAAGCCTTGAAGTTGGCCACCATCAAAACCCGTGAAACCTATTGTGATTGCACCCAATTTGTTAGCTTGATCAATAGCTCGCAGAACATTGGGAGACTTGCCGCTAGTTGAAATTCCAATGACTACATCACCGGGCTGGGCAAAGTTCCTAAGATGCTGAGCGAACACATTTTCATATCCTTCATCGTTCGCATAAGCTGAGAATACGGCCGAATTATCAATCATATCCAATATACGAATAGGAGGCACTCCTCCCACACGAGTATTCTTTGCGAGATCACAAACAATATGAGAAGCTGTTGAGGCACTACCGCCATTACCGAAGACAAACAATTGTTGCTTTTTAATGCGTGCGGTATGTAACACCTGGATTACATCATTGATCGCTTGCATGGGTAATAAGTCGAGCGTTTGCTGTAAATCAATTAAGTATTGACGGACTGGATTCTCCATAATTTTTCTTTCTCCTACGACCTTCTGGTGTTGAAAATCACCTTTGAGCCATCATTCTCGAGCAAGAATGGTAATTCCTTCAAACCGTTTAGTGCCTCGCGAACACCGGCATGTTTACTGTGCGGGCAATAAAGAAGTAAGAACCCCCCACCTCCAGCTCCGGCCACCTTTCCTCCTAAAGCGCCCTTTCTTCTGGCTGCAGCATAGATCTCGTCAATCTCGCCACTACTCACACCGCTGGCAAGTTGTCTTTTCAGCAACCAACTTTCATGAAGCAATTCACCAAGCGCATCAACATTACCGGAGGACAACTCAGCATGTGCGGTATATGCGATTTGTTTCATTTCATCCAAAACAGCCAATCTCTGCTGTATGTTATTCTTTTGTTCATGAAGGATCTTATTCGCGCTCCGAGTTATACCTGTGTAGAAGAGTAAGGTGTTTTCGTTTAATTGACGGAATGTATCGTCATCAAGATGAACTTTGTTGATATTAACCTTGCCGCTTTTTTCAAATTCTATAAAACGTAAACCACCATAAGCAGCAATATATTGATCTTGAATTCCAATAGGAGCACCGAGTATGTTCCTTTCTATATCACAAGCCTCCGATGCCAATTGTTCTGCAGTCACTAATTCGCCCCGATAAGTGTACATGGCATGGAGTGAGCCAACTGTCACAGTACTGGATGAACCAAGGCCGGAACCAGCAGATGGGATATCACCCAGGGTTGTTACCTCTACACCCTTTGTTATGTTTGTTTTCCGCAATGCTTCCCGAATCAAGTCGTGTTCCAATTGATCAAGGTCGTCAACCATCTCAGTCTTGGTGTAACCGAGGCGCAGCATCTCATCAAAACGATTCTTTATGACAATAAAGATATATTTATCAATGGTAGTAGTAAGAACACAACCACCATTGGAGCGGAAATATGATGGGAAATCAGTTCCACCGCCAAAGAAACTAATACGAAGTGGGGTTTGGACGATAATCATAAATTAAAACTCAATTTAGTTTAGATACCCATTAGGATGCTGTTGGTGCCATTGCCATGCAGTTTGAACAATATCTTCTAATTCCGGGTATCTAGGTTTCCAACCCAGCTCCTCGCGAATTTTATTAGAGCTGGCAATCAAAATTGCCGGATCACCTGAACGCCGCGATCCGGCAACAGTTGGGATAGGATGGCCTGTAACAGCCCGCACTGTCTCGATTACTTCTAAAATACTAAAGCCCTTACCATTTCCCAGATTGTAGGTGCGGCTTCCATTTTCCAGGGCCTCCAACGCCAGGATGTGGGCTTGAGCAAGATCAATAACATGAATATAGTCTCGGATGCATGTACCATCCGGAGTTGGATAATCGGTACCAAAAATCTCGATGTATTCCCGTTGGCCGAGAGCGACCTGCAAAATTAAAGGAATCAAATGCGTCTCAGGATCGTGATCCTCACCATAGGTCGGGGACGCGCCGGCTGCATTGAAGTAGCGCAAAGCGGCGAAACGCATACCTTGAGTACGATCAAGCCAGTGAAGCATGCGCTCCAAAATGAATTTTCCTTCACCATAAGGGCTCCCTGGAACAATGCACTCATCCTCTGTGATCGGCATATGCTCAGGGTTATCAAACAAATTAGCCGTGGATGACAGGATGAATTTCTTGACATTGTGATTTACGGCCGTCCGCAGCAAATTCAACCCATTGGTAATGTTATCACCCAAGTAAAGAAATGGTTTGTTTACCGACTCTCCCACCAATGTATAGGAGGCGAAATGCATCACTGCATCAATTCGGTGCTGTGAAAACAACTTTTCTAACGCCTGGGGATCTGCTAGATCCCCTTCAATAAAAGCAGCTTCTGGGCTAACCGCATCGCGATGGCCTTGGTATAAATTATCAAATACCACAACACGATAACCCTGTGTGATTAACTGCTCAGTCGTGATAGACCCGATATAACCAGCCCCTCCGGTAACAAGTATGTTCACTTTATAAACTCCTAAAAGCCAATATTTGAATTTATTATTATTTCATTGGATACATGTTTCGCTTAGTATCCTTGGTGATTAATAAGCACCACTTCTTTTGATAACAGCGGGTATTGTTTTCCAAAGCAAGAAGATATCTGACCAAATCGTCCAATTGCGAATGTAATACATATCCAATTGCACACGCTCATCATAAGTTGTGTCCGACCGCCCGCTAACTTGCCATAATCCCGTCAAGCCTGGTTTTACGGTGAGAAGATTCATGCCCCATTTGCCAAAATGTTCCATTTCCTGTGGCGAAATCATCCGTGGACCCACAAGAGACATATCGCGCTTAATAACATTGAATAACTGCGGCAGTTCATCCAGACTTGATTTACGAAGAAGATTGCCAA
>JBJYWI010000239.1:13113-17093 GCA_046259385.1 Anaerolineales bacterium | reverse complement strand
CCGCTAAATCAAGATATTGATTATGTGAATTAAATTGAATGAAATAGCCGCGAATTGGGAAGAAATGTGTGTAAAAATAGTAGTTGGCTGGCCCTAGACCTATTATTGGGCTGACCTTGATAATTTCTAACATTATCAACCAGGCATCCACGCGGGTTGAATAGCTATACTCATCTGTACCAACAGCATCAGAATAAAGATAGATTGCCGGGAATATGCTAAAGAAGGCCATTACCAGCCCAACACGCCAAGAACGAGCACTAATGACAGCGGTGATAGCAACTAAAGGTGGTAAGTAACCTGATTTCCAATCGCTATTCTTGAAATAGGCGACGTACATGGTCATTGCAAGTATAAGAACAAGTACAATACGCCAACCAATATGCAGTTTACGATTAAACAGTGCTTGCCCAATAGTAAGTGCTACAAGCCAGGTCCAAAACATACTGTTTGAAACTGGGGCTAACTGATAAAGCTGCCCGACAGTTGATCCTATTGGCGGGATTAGCCAACCCAAAACAAAAAGGCTGCCTAAACCGATGAAAACAAAAGTCAACACTTGAAGCCACCGGAGGTTCGTCTGGTGAGCTGTAATAAGAAAAGCTCCAACGGAAAGCACAAAGATGAGGAGTCCGCCAATCTGCGCATCTAATGGGGCGGTTTGCGCATACCCAAACCAACCCAACTGACCAAATGCAAATGACATAAAAACCATGAAGAGCAAGACCAACAACGGCCGTATTGGTCGTGACTTTATTAAATGAATACGCTTGTTAACGATCATGCCCAGAAGCCAGAGGCCAATCAAGACAATAAGTAACAAAACAGTTACATTAAGACCTCCAGGTAACTGGGGGGACGGGAAAAAAAGCGCTGTAAGAATCAAGAATAGAATTCCTAGTGACGGCCAACGAAGAATGAGCCATATCCCTATCGCTGCTACGAACATTGATATCGGAAGCAAAGCGAAAGATCCAGAAAATATCATTGGCCCCAAAACGCTGAACAGAATAACACCTAAGATCAGAGCTATTTTCAGAAACCAGGTTCCATTCTGTTTGGCCCACTCGGCCATTGGTTTTGTCGAAACTTGATGTATTGCCATTGGATTATTAAATAATAAGTCTACAAAATTCTGAACGATTCTTTTTAACAAGCCGGGTTTTTACGCACTTTGAGAAGCTAATGCTGTGTCTTCAATTAATTGCAGGAAACGAGGCATCACGGCTGCCCAATCATAATACTCGCTCACGAACTGGTACGCATTATCTGCAAGATAAGCTCGCAATTCAGGACCTCTAAGCAGCTGAATGACGCAATTCGCAAAATCTTCCGGTTTATCAGCTATCAAAACATGCTTCCCATGTTCAACGTCAAGACCTTCAGCACCCTTGCTCGTTGTTACGACAGGCGTTCTTAAGGCCATGGCTTCTAATATTTTCAGACGAGTACCTCCTCCAATTTGGAGTGGCACAACACTAATGCAAGAAGACGAAATATATGGATGAATATCTGGTACAACTCCTGTCAAGATCACACCAGTCGATGGTGGCAATTTTAGACCGGCATGATCACCCGTTATCTTCAAACTCACTTCCGGAATTTCCGATTGGATAATTGGAAATATATCCTTAAGAAACCAAACCATCGCATAATAATTGACGCCATATCGAAAGGACCCTGTGAAAATCAAACTATTCGACTCAATATTGGTATGATCAGCTTTGTAATCCGCAATATTGATGCAATTAGGTATGATATAGACCTCTTCATAATCAGAAATCACACTCTTCACCAAATTACGTTCAGTTGACGAAGGAACAGTGCAAGCATTAAAATCGCGAAGCACTTGTGAGAGATAGCGGTGCTGCTTGAACCAGGTAAACCCTAGACGTACTTTTTCAAAATAAGAGTCCGCTTCTACATATCGTCCGTAGAGATCACCTAGTTCAACATCATCAAATATCGCTGCTTTACCATTGAAACTAGAACTATAACCTGCCATCTCCAATTCCGAGACAATGACAAGATCGTAGTTACTTGATTCTAGATAACGCTCAATCAAAGACTGCATCTGGAACGAATAAGTATCAACCAAGGAACGCGGCTTTCCACTAAACAACCCCAGAAGGGCTTTCCGGCTCCCAGGATTAAATTCTTTCCAAGGGATAGCTTGAACGTCTTCGCAGATTTCAAGGAGTTTAGATGCCTCGAAGTTAGCATTTTCTGAATCAACAAAGCTCAATAGTGTTACATCATGCGTTTTGCTTAAGCCCTGCAAAATATTCCAAACTCTTAATTTCGATCCATTATCAACAGGATAAGGATACCAGCGTGATAAGAAAAGAATTCGCATTATTACTTCTCAGGAACGGTTAGGCATCTGGCCCCATCGTCCATGTAAAAAATCCACAATGCCATACCACATAGCATTACGATGATCGCGCATATATCGCCATCGGGGTTTGATTGTCCAACTTGTTAAAGTACGAAGAAGCTGCGCCCAGGCAAAGGCCCATACGGAAATAGGAGCATGGTGCTTTGCCAAGGTGTGCAGACGATTACGTGTGGCATAGTAAGTTACTGTTGGTTTGGGTTGGTGATTGACAGTGACTCCTTTATGCCAAATCTTAGCCGATGGGACGAGGACAACCTTCCATCCGTTGTCATGCATCCGCATGCACCATTCAGTTTCATCCCAATAATAAAAAAAGCGATCATCTATTAGACCAACCTCTTCGATAGCCTGGCGCCTTACAACAATACCGCACCCAGAAATCCAATCCACCTCACGAGTGTTATTGAATTGACCATGATCTGGCTCATCAACAGCCGCATGAGCAACCTCCCAATGCTGCCCCAAGGTGCCACCGGCTGATTGGATTAGATGAGGCGATTGATGATGATAAACTATAGGGCCAATAATCCCAATATCCGGATCGCGTTCACCAGATTCCACAATCTGCTCAAGACAATTTGGTGAAACGATAACATCCTCGTTGAGAACAAAAATCCAGTCTGCCTTTCTCTCGATCGCGGCTTTGATTCCAACATTATTGTTACCCCCATAACCAAGATTTTCACGCAATTCGATGATTTGGATTTCTGGATACGTGTTTTTGATAACATCGACAGATCCATCAGTAGATTGATTGTCTAACACAATAATGCTGTGATTATCATATGTACTTGCATTAAGGGAATTAATACACTCCAGTGTATCATCACGTCGATTTGTATTTAGGATAACCGTAACAAGGTAGGGACTCGACATCAGTAACCTTCCTTATGCAGAAATGAA
The DNA here is from genome assembly GCA_046259385.1 of Anaerolineales bacterium. Classification (GTDB taxonomy): domain Bacteria; phylum Chloroflexota; class Anaerolineae; order Anaerolineales; family UBA4823; genus CAVWDI01. The sequence goes on along the minus strand of JBJYWI010000239.1, from coordinate 13,792 downwards.
GGTGGAATTAACAAGGAGATCTCGATAAATATTTTCGATTTCCATAAGTTCCTCATCATTCGTCTTAACGGGAGGAATCCCTTCACTCAAGTGCCGAATTAAATCAGGATTCATAACCAGTCTTCTTAAGGTGCGTGCAAGATCGGCAGCATCACCACGTGAAAACAAAAGCCCACTCAATTCGTGGTCAATAAACTCAGCCATACCGCCCAGATTAGTTGCCACAACGGGAGTTTTTGCAGCGAAAGCTTCTTGAATTACAAGTGGTGCATTCTCATACCAAAGCGATGGAACAACAACTACATCAATGTTGGAAAAAACATCAGATATATCATCATGTTCAAAACGACCCCGAAAATTTATTGAGGGGTTATCATTAGCAAGCTTTTCCAACTTAGAAACATAGTCTGGTCGTGTTGACAAATCTCCAAAAATACTCAAGGTTGCTTGAGTGTCTATTTCTGCCATCTGAAATGCGTCAATCAGTACATGAACTCCTTTGATTGGTTGGAGCTGCCCAATATAGGCGATACGTAATTTGTCGCTCACGGTTTTTGGTCCTAAGTTTTCAACCCAAGAAAGATCATGACCATGATTTAAAACATTAACACTTGTGGATGTTAATTGGGAAACCTTTTGTTGGACAAATTTGGATGGCGCAAAAATCCGATCGGGAAAT
>JBJYWI010000239.1:0-13103 GCA_046259385.1 Anaerolineales bacterium | reverse complement strand
TTCTTTCCCCTTCTTAGTTTTGCAACAGGGACAACGCTTCCTTTAGCAATTGTTTGCGCTCCGACATATCTAGAAGATTGCCACGTAAGCCGCGCATTTTTGTCAGTGGCGTAACTCTAGACATCTTATCCCAGAATGCCGGTCTGATGGCATCCGGAAGTATTGAGTCAATTCCAAGAAATAGCTGGGAGTTTGCTCCCATGCACTGCTGGCAATCCCATGCACTTTTTTCCCCATTACAGAGGTTTCCATCACTGCGAAGTAGTTGGATGGTGGGGCAAACAAACCAAAAATCTGTCAACGTCAAGACTAATGGAATTCCTAAAATGCTGGGAGCTCTTAATATCCCTACGCCAAGCGTAATCGCAGATGTAACATGAACTAGATCTGGCCTTGTTTCTCTTAAATGTTTTTCTAACCACCTTTCGACTGAAGAATTAATATAAAGTACTCGGTTTGGATTTTCAGCTCTTGTCCAATTTATTCGAATCCGATGGACAGGTATCCCCTGATATTCATCGCGCATTACACCATTCCAGTAGGAATTACCCAGGCCCCATTTATCCGCACAAACGACTTCTACGCGATGGCCGTTTTGTATTAGGGATCGGGCTAATGTGAAAGTGTAGTTTTCAGTTCCTGCGTTATGCGTTGGTGGGAAAAATAGCGTGGCTAATAAAATATACATTCCAATCTCATGGTTCTAAGCGTATTTTGAAATGGTTGAATTGTCTCATTCCACTGATATGATACACATGACAAACTTTCAAACTCCCTTAATTTATTCCAAAATGGTTTTAATAAATGATTTCAAATAATTCAGACTTACTCTAGAGTCCCGCCAAAGGTCAGGGCGATAGCGCCAAGCATTTATTAACCATTGGCGGGTTAATGAATATTCGCCTATATTGTATGCATGGAGTCCTGCTGCAAAATAAGCCGTCCCAAATGTTTGATCCTTTATTAATTTCGAATCCGGTTGATCAAAATTATCGAATACCTCTTGTAACATCTCCATTAACTGGACTTGGTTTTTACCTAACCCGAAGTTTTGTTTTGATCCACGATAACCAATGGGATAAGATCCATAAACCAAATCATAAAAGAAGTCTAAATCCATCGCCGTTGAAGGATCTGCCAACAACGCCTGATTTAGATAGCTAGCACTAGTTTGCCAGTCGTTCCTTCGCTGCACCAATGTGAGTGCTTGATATCGATAAAGACCACCATATGCTTGCTTTTTGTCTGCAGTCCAGGTTTGGGTATTCTTATCATCCTCACCAAAATTCTTTATAATTACCGCTTTAGCTGACTGATGCATACCATCTAAATTATCTGATAAGCTGTTTCCATGAAGGCGATAGCGAGTTAGACAGCGCGATGTTCCGACAAACTTTTTCTCCGGAAGTATTCGCAGCCAAAGGTCCCAATCTTCACAAGAACGCAGTGTTTGATCGAATAATCCAGCATTAACAGCCACTGCCCGGCGAATCACAATGGTGCTTGGTATCAAGAAATTCGCACGAAGTAACCGATGATAGAACTTGTCCGGAGGAACTGCCGGCCCACCAAGAGTGCGTGGTAAATCACGGCCGTCAGAATCCATGCACTGTGCGCAGGCATAATAAACGGCTGCATCATCCTGTTCATTAATCAGCTCAACCATGGTTTCCAGAAAATTCGGTAACCATTGATCATCAGCATCCAATAATGCTAAAAACTGCTGATTTGAAGCTCGAATCCCAGTATTCCGCGCGCCAGCCAAACCCTGATTTTCCTGCCAAATGTATTTGACTCGATTTCCAAATCGTTGAACAACTCCATAACAATCATCAGAAGAACCATCATCAACTACAATAATCTCATAATCCTTATAGGTTTGTGCTAATACACTGCGAATGGCTTCTTCGAGAAAAATCGCACTGTTATAACTTGGAATAATGACACTAAACATATCAACGGAGGGGGCACATTGGGTTTTATTTAGTTGATTCCTCAACAAGGTATGAAAATAACTTCTGAAGATTTAATGCTGAATGGTGCCAGCTGTGTTGATTCTCTGCTTCAATTCGGGCTGTTTGGCCGAGATGTCTTCTAAGTTCGGAGTTCGTTGCCAATAAGTTTATTGCCTCATATAGCGCAAACTCATCACACGGTGGCACAATCAGGCCGTTACGACCATGCACGATTACTTCTGGTTCGCCATCTACTCCAGACGCAATGATCGCCAGTCCGGCCGCTTTATAATCAAGAAGTTTTAATCCCGAGTACTCATTTCGACCACAATAGGGTGAAATGCCAATTTCGACATCCTCCAGATATGTGGCCAATTGCGTGATATCAACATAACCGGTAAATGTTACGTGGTCTTCTACTCCACAACGAATCACTTTCTCTTTAATCTCTTCCTCTTGGACACCGCCGCCGATTAAGAGGAGATGAAGGTCAAGACCTTGGCTTACTGCTCGGGACAAAGCATTTATGAGGATTGGTATACCATGCCAGGGATCAAAGCCCCCAATATAGGCAATTTTGATTGGACCTATACGTTCTTTTTGAGAAAAGGCTTGTAATTTATCTCTATCGAGTATTTCCACCAATTCGCTGCCATTCTCGATTACTGAAACTTTTTCAGGGGCGATCGCCCAACGTTGAATGAAGCTTCGACGCCAGCCCTCCCCCGTAGCAATTGAATGCGCAGCTTGGCGGGCAGCAAAACCAGTTAATTTTTCGGAAAGATAGCGCTGCATACCCTTAGGTGCATTCCCCTGTAATTCCATTTCTGTCAGATGATCTCCATTTATTTCAAGAACCAGGGATTTGTTTAATAACCGTGAAGCAAGTGCACCACCATAGCCCATCCATCCCATTCGCTCGTACAATATATCAAAATCATATAGCTCCTGCTGACACGCCTTCGCAAAATGCATACTATCGAATAAAGCAATAAACGGTAGTTGTAACTCTGACTGAACCCTACGTACAGCACTTTCAAGGTATGGAACAGGACTTCTCTCAAACAAATTTACTGGAATTAGTTCATAATTTTGGAAGTCATCACTTTTCCAAACACGACCATTTGTATAAACAATTAGGCGAACATGATGACCCATGGCATTGAGTTCATCGAAAATAAACTTTACATGATTCGCCGGACCAGACAATGGAGTCGTAAAGATATCCGGAACACCTGCCTGCATTAGATAACCTATGCGAAGCGTCTGACTGATCATTTCACCCATTTAATTTGCTTTCATAGTACACGATGAAACTATGTATCATTCAGCCAACTGTAATTTTGCAAACTCTTCGTCTATTACGCTGCGAATTTCTTGATTTGTTCGCCTAACATCAAACTTTCGGGTTGCGATTTCACGCATCTCCACCGACTTACAATACTTTTCTTCAACTCCGAGGGTAGCAAATTTAATTAATTTCTCTTTGAGTTGAGATTCTGTAAAGAATAAATTTTCTTCAGGTAACATTTCATCTGCACCTGGCCAATGATGTGAAATGCAATAACAACCCGAAGCAATTGCTTCAATCAGAGCAACTTGCTGACCTTCCCAATAACTATTGGATATGAAAACATCAATATCTCGTAACCAAGCTGCTGTATCGGTAACAAAACCTTCAAAGAAGACACTATCTTGTAAATCCAATCTTCCTACCAATCGATACAATGCCTTGGCATAACGAAAATCACCAAACGGTTCTCCTCCAATATATAATTTAAAATCAAAACCTTGCTTCCGGAGATCATACATCATCAGTACCACTTCATAGATACGCTTGATTGGAGTGATGGAACAAAGCATTCCAACCTTAAATTGGAAATTTCGCTCAGGTGGTGGTTTAAATTTATCTAATGATCTGCCGTTGTAAATCACTTTAGTTTTGCTGCTCTGATCTGGATATAACTCAATAAATGTTCGCCGCATTGATTCACTAACTAATATAATTTTGTCAACGTTCTCCCAGTTTATCCTAGGCGCCCATTGATAAATTTCAAATGAGTGCAGTCGGGTGATTATTTGGCAATTTTTCGGCAAATAACTGGCGACACTCAGATAGTCACTTGCCCATTCAAAAAAACAGGTATCATTGCGTTTAAGAATCTTTAGAATACCGGAACGAACAGCCCAGCGGTTTAGTCGGTCATAAAAAAACGGTGTGTTAATAGTTTTTAGTTTAAAGACCTCGCACTGGTAATGATTATCCAAACTGGTAAAAATCTCATTGAAAAACGTCCACTTCTCTTCACCGACAAAAATTCCAAGCTTATTCATATTATCAATGTTTTTAAATCACCTGATCGTTAATCATAAAGAATCCCTGATTGATATACAGTAATCTTTTAGGCAGAATTATAAGATTTGGTTGTTCTAGCAGGGACTGATTTACGTTTTCGTTCTAAATAAATTGTGTCTTCTGAAAAAATTTCTCGCCCAATTTACCAATCGGACTTGGGTATCCTATCTTTATCTTCCAAACCACTCTGTGATTTTCATTGCAAAAATATCAACACCATAATCATTAACCGCACATCGATTAAGTCGGAACAAATCATCGTAAGCCCTAATAACGCCCGTTTCGGTTGTTAAAGCAGCTTTAAAACCTAAAGATCGAACCAGCTCCATTGTCTCTTCACTGAAATATCCGAAAGGATAAGCGAAAGTACAAACAGGTTGACCAATAATAGATTCAAGTGCCTGTCGGCTCATTTTGATTTCTGTTAGCTGTTCTTCACGCATCAAAGTATTTAAGGCTGGATGGGTGATCGTATGAGCACCTATCTCAATAAATTCACTGCGAGATAGTTCTATCAACTCCTCTTTCGTCATAGTACGATATGTTGGGCGCATGGTTCGAATCTGACTGGCCCCAGACCATTCATCGAGCTTGTCCAAAACAGAAAGAATCTCTGCCTCACGGAGAGGTTTGAGCAATCCCTTCAAATCAGAATATAGTTTTTGACGTTGTGGATAAGTAGCTGTTTTCCACCTAAAGGTTTGCCCTTTGATCACCAATTTTAGTGTTTCTGGGAAATTCTCCATTTCTACTATCGATGGGGAAATTTCATCCCACCAAAATTCTTTATCTCTGTCTATAGCACCGCTAGTTACAAAAATAGTAGCTGGAATTCCTGATTCCTCTAAAAGAGGTAAGGCCGTGGCGTAGTTATCACGATAACCGTCATCAAAGGTTATAGTTACCGAGTTCGGAGGTATTTTTCCGGCTTGGGTTGCTTCCACCAAGTCCAAAAGCGAGATAGGGTTTAGGTTTTTGTTGATGTAATCTAGATGTAATTGAAAGTTTCCCGGTGATACAGCAAGCCAGTTGGGTTCGGGTGCCTCATCAGATATCCGATGATACATGAGTATGAGTGCTGATGGCTGTTTGTAGATAATGGGAGCGTGAGTTCGCCTGAGCGAACCTCGAATCAGGTTCTTAAGGTTTATCGACATTTCTATTTATACTTCCGGCCGACTATAATTGTTCAATTCAATCAAATCGTAATGATCATATGCTAGACACAATAAATAATAGTGACACCTTAATGTAACTTAGCAAAATCGATCAAATATATGGAATAATTGGTTGGAAACTTACCATTACGGTAGTTAGGCAGTTAACAGAAGGAATGGTGTTTGTGTAAATTCTTAATTTTCAGCAGCTTACTTGACCAATATGGCTTAAATGATAAAAGCATCATACAGCATTCGTAAGACGCTACGGTTTAATAGCAAAGAACGATCGTTTTTTATAGCCCTCAACAATACGCTTTTCTTATCCATTCCCATACCGGTCGAAGATTCATTTAGAGCCCACAACGCAACTTCCGCCATAGCCTTCCGAAGTACGGGACGTAATTCCTTCAGATCATCTGACAAATTCAGGTAAATCCGGTTCAAATAGGTCTCTGAATCTAATGGATAAGGTGCCCGTGCCCACCCTATCAATGAATAGTATAGTCGCTCATAATGATTAGCAGTAAGGTTTGGGTTGAGATTAATAGCTTGGGCAAGATCATTATTTCCTGTGGCGTAGTCGCCTGCATAATAAGCTCTTGCCGCAATATTTAATAGTGAAGAAGAAAGCGCCTCATTTTGTAATGCGTTCATATCCGGAGCCAGGTTGGGTTGTGCGAAGAAATTGTTAAGTACTGCAAGCTGCGACTCACGCATACCAAGAGGGTTCTGAGACATTTGATCAGGAACAATACGATAGCTGGTAACCACCTGCTCAACCCAGTCCATTTTACATCCAGCATATGATAGTTTTAGCCACAAATCCCAGTCACCACAGGCGTCATATATTCTCTCATTCTTGAATCCACCGACCAGATCCAACCATTCGCGTCGGACCATGATTGCAGAAACATGCACGGGATTTTTGAACAAAAGGCTTTTTACATCCAGACTACCTGGTGGGCTCTCCTCAACACTTAAAATCTCCCCCGATTGGTTAACATATCTGACCAGTCCGGCAGCAAATCCCGTCTGGGGATTATTCTGCAAGTGCAAATGAAGAACTGCCAGCTTTTGCGGTAAGAAGAGGTCATCTGCATCAAGAAAAGTCACGAATGGCCCAGAACTTTCACTCACACCTCGATTTCGTGCTGCCAAGAGTCCCGCATTGGATTGACGGATGACAGTCAATCTTGGATCATCAAAATTTCCCAGTACCGTCCCGGTATGATCAGTGGAGCCATCATCGACTACGATGATTTCGAAATCTGAAAAGGTCTGATCAAGCACACTTTGAACAGCGAATCCAAGGTAATCGGCATGATTATAGGTTGGTATAATTACACTAACAATCGCCATAATGAGTCTTGCAGGAAAGAATTTAAAATAACAAAACTGATAGGTAGTTTCCGAATATGCTTATTGCGCCTTTCCGGAAAGCGAGTGGTCAAGAGTCCTTTCATCTGATTGGTCTTTCTTTGTTAATTGATCATTTCATTATCGGACAGTAAAAAGGTGTCGTTTTCAAATTCCTTTTCGCTTTCTACTTTTAGAACTCGAAAACTTCCTTTAAGGTTGGCAATCCCTTGCGCCTCACTGGTATCAGATACAACAAAGTCAACCATGCGATCATTTCGATCGAAATAACGGGACAAATCATTTGCAGCAACATTTATCCCCAAATGATATACCCCTTTAACTAAACTTAGCCTCATTGGGAACTCGATGATTGCCACACTTCCCGCTGCAAAATCAGGCGTCTCTTGTTTTGCCCAGTGGGTAAAATAGTCATAAACCGTTTCCCCGTTTGGGAGCCTTATTGTGCAGGCAAATTCAGGAGAAGTCACATCAGTATTAAACCTTACCCTTACCCGAATTCGCATAAGACTGTCTGATTCGAAACTTAGGGAGGGTTCCCCATTAGCATCTAACATTTTTACTTCTTCGATAACCGCTTCCTGTGTCATAATTGACAAAGAAAGACCCTCACCTAACCCATTTGAAGAATTATTGGCGCGATCGGCGGTTCGTCGAAGTATATTGGAGAATTGAGCAACAGCATCTCCCGCTGTTCCATCAAAAGCAACCTGACCTCGATTTAGTACCAGACAGCGCTCACAGACTCTCTGGACAGCATCAAAATCATGAGAGACAAAGATTAATGTTGTACCGGCCTGAATCAGCTTTTGCATCCGTTGGTAACACTTTGCCCGGAAACCCATATCGCCAACAGCTAACACTTCATCAACAAGCAAGATGTCTGGATCAAGATGGGCAGCAATTGAGAATCCTAGACGAGCATACATACCAGATGAGTATCGTTTCACTGGCGTCTCTAAAAAATCTTCGATCCCAGAAAATTCAACAATCTGATCAAAGCGGGCTTTAATTTCAGACCTCTTCATGCCTAAGATTGTTCCATTTAGGAAAATATTTTCCCTTCCTGTCATATCAGGGTGAAACCCCGCACCCAACTCAATAAGGGCGGAGAATCGTCCATTCATTTTCACTTCACCACTAGTTTGTTTAGTAACGCGGGACAATATTTTCAAAATTGTAGTCTTCCCCGCACCATTTGGCCCGATAATGCCTAATGACTCACCAGAGTTAAGTTCAAAACTAACATCCTTTAAAGCCCAATGATATTTCTCAACTTTTGACATACCGTTACGATTCACGAGATCACGGAAACTCATGAGTCCTGTACCCATCTGGTATTGTTTAGAAACCCGACTAACAATGATTGAAGAAGTCATTTATACCTTAAATCCTGTCTGCAAATTGAAATTCCACTTTTTTAAAAAACCAATAACCAAACAACAAAACCAAAACCGCAACAAATCCAGATACCCAAAGGTATGGGCCAGGCAGGCTCTGATATAATAAGATTGCCCGATAGGATTCAATAACTCCCACCATTGGATTTAGATAATAGTAAGGTCGTATTGCTTCAGGCACCGAGGTCACTGGATAAATTATAGGTGTCAAATAAAACAAAATTTGGATAGCTAGAATTACCACATGGCGAATGTCACGATAAAAAACATTCAAAGCTCCACCCAAAAGACCGAGACCAAAACAAAGTGCTAATTGGATTAGTAAGACAAACGGTAGAAATAACCATCCCAACAAGAATATATCAACGCGATAAATAATTATTAATAAAAAGAGCAAAGCATAACCGATCCCAAAATCGACCAGCCGAGCCAATAAAGCTGCTAAAGGTAAAATCTCACGTGGAAAGTAGATTTTGCTAACGAGGTTCATATTCGACACAAGGGAATCCACCATGTCAGCGATTGAGGATGAGAATAATATCCAGGGTACCATTGCAGTATAGGAAAAAACAATATAAGGAACATTACCAGTATCGACTGGAATAAATAGTGTGAAGATAATGGTAAAAATGACCGCTTGTGATACCGGTTGAATTATTGCCCATACCCCCCCTAAAACCGACTGTTTGTATCGTGCACGAACAGCTCGCCAAGTCCAGGAGGAAATAAGCTCTCGATAAGTAATAACTTCATTGATAGATTGCATACAATTTTCCCATTAGTTTAAAGAGGCTAGAAAATTTTTGAGCACAAAAACGACAACCACTAATACAAATACTAATCCAAGGCTATAGAAAATAGACAGCATTGGGTTCACTTGGGTATCCGGTTGCGGTAAGGTAGTGCTTACTTCTTGTTGAGGATTATCTATTTGCAAATGTTCTACTGAGGGATCGGAAGCGATCGTATCAGGTTCTGTCGAAGGAGTTAATGATGGTTCCTGTTTTACTTCATCCTGATCCGGTATTGGTACGATTGGGGTCTCTGGTGAATTCAAGGTGGTATAAGAGAACCAAGCGCCATTTCGTGGACCTTCAGTTGTATCTTTGGACCAGACTGCTAATAAAACATTTCCCTGACTAATAATGGCCCTCGGTTCTGTAGGATCAAAATAAGGGGTCTGAGGGCCTGAGACAATAGCCTCTATAGGGCCCCAACGATCTCCTTGCCAAACCGAATGCCACATGCCGTGGATGTTTTCGGGCGTTCGATTTCCCATCAGGGCATGTAATACATTATTGCTATCGATAACAAAAGCAATTGCTCCGTTTTCGCCAATTAACTGAAAAGGTCTAACCGGATCAGTCCAGGTTTGCCCACCGTCAGCAGATCGCCGCATCCACCTAGTAGGAGGACTACCGTCCATATACATCACGATCAATTCATTGTTGTAACTAACGATAGAGGGATAATCTGCTTCATAATCTTGGTCATCCCTTTTCGCTAATAAGACAGGGTCACTCCAGCTCTTATCATGATTATTCATTCGGGCATAATAGACTTCTTCAGCCCTTATTATGTCAGAGTTATAAACACTCCATACAGCGTGGGTATTTCCTTGACCATCATCAATCATACTGATGAATAATGGAGTAAATCCTTGCCGGTATTCAACTTGGACAATTTCTGGGTCTGACCAACTATTCCCTGAGTCTGAGGAGTAAATACTGTATAATCCGGGACCTTCTATTTGTGCGCTGTAGACCACAACCAGGTTGTTATTCCCATCACCCGCCAAAGCTGCTCTTGAGACCTGTCCTGTTTTCTCTCCTATAATGATTGGTTTGGACCAGGCTGAAGCACGATCAGCATCCCTAGCATATGCCGAAGAATAATATATATTTGAATTCCACATTGATCCCGATGAATAAATTAGATGGAAATATCCTTTATTATCAAGCGTAACCCCATGTAATATCAATTCGAGATCATCCGCGCTAGGTAAAATAATATCTACCGGCAGCGACCATCCCGTATCAGCTCGCCACTGCCGATAATATATCGCTGAAATTGCACCTTCATCTGTCGAACTATCATCTATCAGATCAGTATAATGAAAGGCATGTACTGTCTTGTTTTGATCTGCGATCAAAATCGGTGCATATGAATCAAAATAATGGTCATAAATTCTTTGCTGTTTGCTCCACTTCGGATTGGTTTCTTGCGCCTCGGCAGGTTGAGGAGACACAATCACACAAGCTCCGATCATAATTATGACCAATATAAAAAAGTATAAATACTTCCGTTCCATCTTATTCTTTAAAAACCGGGTTGCCCTTTCTTACAGCCCACTTTTAACACTTGTTTAAGAAGGAAAATCGTCCTTCTTTCTCTCATTGCTTGGGAAAAGCCTTAACCAAACCAATTACAAAAACAATAAACACAATCAAGACTACTGGAGCTAAACCAAATATCACTTTATTTACATCTGAGGTAAGTTCATTATTCACATTATCATTATGATTTGTATTTTCTTCACCTATCGCATTAACTAGATTTTCTTGACCGCTATTTTCTGGAGTAGGACTAGCCAAAATTGTTGGTACAGGAACAGACTCAGGCTCTTGATAAATCTCAGCTACTTCCTCTTTCGAGGTAATTTGTTTAGGTAAATCCGTTGAACGATCTATGAAAAAAATATTGTTTGTAGTAAAAGCATTATTCAGTGAAGTGAATTCGGACTGCTGGTCAACTGATTCGGTTACACCAGTTAACTCACTGCCTGTTAAGCTCTCATCGCGCGAATTTGTTTCAGTGTTAAAAACCACCACCAATTGATCATCTTGTGTCATTCCAGCTGATAGGCTTAGGAGATTTTTATTTTCTAAATTTACGTCGAGGGAATTCGCTTCTATGCCTTGCCATTCATTATTTAGCCAAACACGCTCTTGAAGCGTCAATCCCCCATCCAAACTCTTTTGCAATTTCACCAAGTAAGGATATTCAGTCGACTCATAAAATAAATCTAATAAATAGGCATCAGTTGACCGTTCCAATAAAAGGTCTGGCCTATCCCATTCATTTCCGTTATTGGTAGATTGCTGCGACCACGCCAAAAATTGGCCGCTATCTTCTTCCTGCCAATTGATTAAGACTGTCTGCGGTCCAATCCCAACAATCTTGCTCCAAATAATATCACCTTTATAAATCAACTTTGCATCGTTCCAGGTTAATCCACCATCTTCTGAACGCATGTAGTAAAGTGCCTCAGCAACAGGTTCCGGTTGAAGAGAATAAACCGAAAAAATTACGTGAATATCTCCATTTCCCGTCTGTGCTACAGCCGGATTGTCCACCATAGCCCAACTCTCTTTCACCGCATCGACAATTGGAATTTGCTTTGACCAAGTCTGGTGATCTTCTCCCGCTCGCATAAGATAAATGCCACGGTCTTCATTGAGTGGAACCGCATAGACAAGATTTAAGGTTCCGGTTTCATCAAAAAAAGGTTCTGGTGAACTGAATAACGCATCTGGGTTTAATTTCGGGAACACTGCAGGAGTAGACCATTCAGCAGGAAGGAGAATGTCTTCACTCTTCACAGAGCTGTAATAGTAAACATTTGTCTCCGGGTCACGCCACAACAAGAAAAGCCCTACATCCGGGTCATATATTCCATTAAGTTTGTCCGCTTGGCTTGAGTTTAGATGTATCAAGGGCACTTCAGGCGACCATTCTTTCCCATTCCAGGATGAATAATAAATCTCGGCGTTTGACTCTGATTCGTCTTCATTTCCCGAAGAAATCCAAAACGTGTGTAGTAAATTATCATTACCAGAAAAAATGATCGGTTCTAATAATCGATTTTCAGAAGTTATGAAAGAGGATGGATCACTCCACGTTTTTTGTTCTGCAGGAAACCATTCTTCTTCATCACCAAGGCTAAGCTTTAATAACCAGATATCTTCATTTTCTGAGCCGGACCCACACCCTACAGAAACCATATTATTTTCCTGGTCCAAAACAAAACGGTGACAATTCAAGAGTATATTGCGAAGTGTAATTGGATCTTTAAAACTTGAAAGGAGCGGTTGGTATACTCCCGTACTCCATTCCTCACCATTCCAAGCCTGCAAGTAATGATTGCCATCATTTGTCGAAGCAAGAAGATAGAGTAGATTGTTCGCCCCGGTAAACAACCAATATTCTGTGGGACAATCATCAAAATCTTTTTCCAATTGAGAAGTCGGCTGCCAGGTTTGGCCTCCATCGTCTGACCATCTGTGATATAGTTGGCAATTTGAATTGTGGCCCGCAAACCAGGTCATGTGAAGTTGCTCACCATTCGAAATCACTTTTATATTAGACGGTCCAACAGAAGACATGGAATCCTCTGACTGACGCTGGTCTACTATTATGGCTTCTTGCCATGACGCACCTCGATCTTCCGAGCGCAATAATACAACCTCTTCGAGCGGCCGATTGTCCAATACGACATAGATTCCTGATTCATCGAGAGGGGATTTTCCCACCATGATTTGAAGGTTCAGATTTTCTTTTCTTGCGCCTCGGAAATATGCCGATTCAAAAAGCACGACGGCTTCTGACCAAGTTTGATCCCCTCCATTCCAGCGTCGGTAATAGATCCCTGCCGGAGATCCTTCCAAATCTGATTTATCGACATACAAAAGGTGAATTGAACCCGCATTATCGACCGCGTTGGAAAAAGCAGATACCGAATCACTGATCAATTCTCGAGAGGTCCAACTATCGTAATTGGCGAAACCACCTGTCAAGACACTGCTGTGGTATAGATTGTTGTCATCGTCTAACCACAATGCATGTATTCGGCCGT
>JBJYWI010000238.1:0-4666 GCA_046259385.1 Anaerolineales bacterium | reverse complement strand
ACAGGGAAAATCAAGATCCTCCAGAATTGTCCGAATTTGGTCTGATCAATCCGGAAATGCAAGAACGAATCACTTTCAGATTTGGTGAAAGGTTTGAAAAATTGCGCATCTGGTTGCAAGAAAATCAAGGCTTGGAAGAGAATTTGGATATATTCGTCAGCAGGTTATTTGGCGAAATACTATCACAACCAGGATATGGATTGTACCTGGACATTAATTCAAGTCAAATTGTAGCCAATTTTGTAGAATCGATCGAAAAATTTCGATGGACGATTTCTGACAGTTTTGAAGGGGATAAGAGCCAAGTTGGAAAAGAATTTTTCTATATGATTCAAGAAGGAGTGATTGCAGCACAATATATTCGACAGTGGCATGAGGTACCAAGAGAGGCTGTATACATCGCGCCTGCGTATACTTTTTTGATCCACAACCAGCCGGTGGATTACCAGATCTGGTTGGATACCAGCAGTCGCGGGTGGTATGAACGACTGAACCAGCCTTTAACCCATCCTTATGTGTTGAGCAGTTCCTGGGATCGAGATAAGCGGTGGACTGACAAAGAAGAATTTAACTACAGCATGGAAACGCTTTACCGTGTAACGAACGGGCTTTTAAGAAGATGCAGGAAAAAAGTCTATTTTGGGATAAGTGAGTTAGACGAAAGGGGATTTGAAACCAAAGGTCTTTTCGTGCAGGCAATCCAACGCTTGCTATTAGACAAAACTGAATTATTCAACTAACAAAGGTTTTGAGAAAAAATCTTTAAATATGAGTGAATTAGTATTACGAACGGAACAAGAGCAAATAATCAGGTATAAAAAGGGGAAGATTGGAATATCTGCCGTACCCGGCAGCGGCAAGACTTGGACGCTTTCATTGATCGCTGCAGAAATTATTAATAGAGGAATCTTGCAGGACCATCAAGAAGTACTGGTAGTTACGCTTGTAAATTCTGCTGTTGACAATTTCTACACCCAGGTTTCAAAATTTTGTTCCCAGAAAGTTTTGCTGCCACTCGGATTTCGGGTAAGAACACTTCACGGGTTAGCACACGACATCGTGAAGGAGAGACCTGATCTGGTTGGCGTTGGCGAGGACTTTACTATTGTTGATGAGCTGGAGACAAACAAGATCATAGAAGAGGCGGCCCGAGCTTGGATACAAACCCATCCAGCAGAATTAGATGAATATCTCAATCCTGAATTAGATGAGTATTTGCGTGGAAAAGCAGTCAGGGAAAAAATCCCGGCATACTTCAGAGATATCGCAACTGGTTTTATCCGCAGTGTGAAAGACAAACGCCTTTCTGAATCACAAATCCGTGCTCGCCTGGATGAAATACCAATAGAGATGCCGCTTGTGGAAATGGGTTATGAGATTTATCTGGATTATGAACGAAGTTTGAATTACCGCGGAGCGATTGATTTTGATGATCTAATTTCCTATGCACTCATTGCTCTGGAAAATGATAAATACCTTCTGGAGAGGCTTCAAGATCGCTGGCCATATATACTTGAAGATGAAGCGCAGGACAGCAGCCGGCTGCAGGAAAAAATATTGGAGCTGCTTTGTGCCAGGAATGGTAACTGGGTCAGGGTAGGCGATCCCAATCAGGCGATCTTCGAAACATTTACAACTGCTGATCCTGATTATTTGCGAAATTTCATATTACGCGATGATGTAACAGAGAATTATTTATCGGTCTCAGGACGTTCTACAGAGAGTATCATTGATTTGGCAAACAATCTGGTTACGTGGACAGCCGATGATCACCCAATAAAAGAAGTGCGCAGCGGATTAGCTTATCCGCCATTGATCCAGCCTACACCCCAGGATGATCCCCAACCAAATCCACCAGATTATTTATCAAAAATATATATAAGCGATAGAAAGCTAAATCCCGATAACGAAATGCAAGTCGTGGTCAATTCAATCGCGAGATGGCTGCCTGACCATCAAGACAAGACAGTTGCGGTCCTGGTACCGAGAAATGATCGCGGGTCGGCGCTCGCGATTGAACTGCAAAAAGCGAATATTTTAATTAACGATGATTTGTTGAAAGTAACCTCGCATACAAGGAGAACAGTTCGCATTATAAATAACTTGTTGAGGTTCTTTGCCAAACCTGATTCTGCAGCGCTTTTATCAAAGGTATATGAAGATTGGCTTGCACTGAAGTCTCATAATGAAGATCTAACATTCGATCCTGAGGATTCGTCTAGTAGGATAAAAAAGGTGAAACATTTGGAGGATTATGTTCAACCTGAACCAGGCTGGGATTGGTTGGAGGACCTCCGTCCTTCTCTCGAAAATGAGCAGGAATACCATTTTTTTTCTTGTTTTCGGGAAGATTTGCAGAGATGGGGACCATCTGTGACCATCCCGATTGACCAGATGGTATTAACCATAACGAAAGAGTTGTTCAAGAAACCTGAAGATTTAGCATTGTCTTATAAACTTGCGTTGATTCTGCGCCAGGCAGGACGTTTGAATCCAAATTGGAGAGTTGAAGATTATTCGGCGGAGCTTGAAATCATTCTCAGAAATCGGCGAAGGTTTCTTGGTTTGAGCGATTCAGATACTGGTTTTAATCCAGAAAAACACAAAGGGCAAGTCGTAATTTCAACAATGCATAAAGCAAAAGGATTGGAGTGGGACCGTGTATACCTCATGTCGGTCAACAATTACAATTTTCCCGCCGGCTATCCTGATGAGGATTATTTTGATGAAAAATATTTCATCAGGGAAAAATTAAACCTCCAAGCTGAAACACTCGCTCAATTGGAAGCGCTTTTTTCGGAGAGTGCTTATGATTGGTACCAGGAAGGCATTGCGACTAATACAGCGCGTTTGGACTATGCTCGTGAAAGACTGCGCTTACTGTATGTTGGTATCACCCGTGCAAAAAAAGAATTGATCATTACCTGGAACACCGGAAGAAAAGGGAATAATACTGCCGCAATCGCACTACTTGAATTGCTGGAATTCAATCACAAAAAAATGGATTCAGAGTAAATTTCTTTACAATTACTGAATATGAACCTGCCTGAGAATTTTAATTACAGTCAAAAAAGTCTGCAAGATTTCATTTACTGCAGCAGACTATTTAAAAATCGGTACATTGATAGGATCAAATGGCCAGCGGTGGAATTAAATCCAGTTGATGAATTGGAGTATAGAGCAAAATCAGGGGCTGAATTCCACCGGATTGTGTACCAATTTTTTTCAGGAATATCCGAGGAAAAAATTGAATCCAATATTCGAGATAAGTTAATAAAAACATGGTGGGAAAATTTCAAGATCTCCATTGCCGCTAAACAGGATCATAAAGATATATACCTGTCCGAAGCAAGAATTTACACTTTTATCGGGGATTTTCGATTAATCGCCAAATTAGATTTGATTGCCGTAAAACCGGATGGGCGCAGGATTATTTATGATTGGAAAACCACCCACAATAGATATAAAAGGAAAATTCTTTCAGACCATTTTCAAACAAAAGTGTATCCTTATGTACTTGTTTCAGCCAGTGATCGCATATTTCCCTGGGAAAAAACGGATCCGGACCGGGTCAAAATGATCTACTGGTTTGCTGAATATCCGGAGAATCCAGAAGTTTTCGAATTCGATGAGATAGAGTTTATAAAGGTTGAAGAAGAGATTCGAAGAATAATTGAAAAAATTGATGGTATGAACCCTGAGGATTTTACAAAAACACAACAGCAACGAAAATGTGAATACTGCGTTTATCGGTCACTCTGCGGGAGGGGAGATTTAGCTGGACAACACGAAGATACTCTAGAATTGTATTACTCTGAAAAAACCAGGGAGCTTGAATTCGATCTGGATCAGATCAATGAAATTGAATTTTAATTGATACTGGATATTCGAAATATGACAACCTGGATCAACCCGGAAGCGGTAGATGTGCCGGATAACTTTCGATCAATTGTGGGTGGTCATCCGGTCATAGCAGATACACTCTTTAGGCGGGGGATTAGAAATCCTGAAGAAGCCCTATCGTTTTTGAATCCGGATTTGTACAAGCCATCTCCATCTCACGATATACCTGGAATGGAAAAAGCTGTAATCCGGTTGATGAAGGCGAAAGAGAAAGGAGATGTTGTTTGTGTTTGGGGCGATTTTGATGTGGACGGCCAAACTTCCACAGCACTTTTAGTATCCGCATTGCGCAGAATTAATATCAGCACAATCTACCATGTCCCTTTAAGGGATCGAGAATCGCATGGCGTGAACATTCCTTTGTTAAAGTTGATAATAGGCGAAAGCAATCAACCAAAAATTAACCTGCTGCTTACCTGTGATACTGGCATCGCTTCAAAGGAAGCAATTAATTTCGCTTATCAATGCGGGGTAGTCGTGATCATAAGCGTTGACGATGATATCGAAATCATCGGTAACCACGATGGATTTAGCAGCCTGGAATTTCCCGGGATGTTTCTGCTGGAACCGGATATAAGTCTCGCCGATGGAGCCGTTAATCGCAGCGCCGGTGCGATTCCGCAGCAGCAAGCCCCTCAGTACCGGCAAATTTTTATCCTCAATAGGAAAGGTAAAAAGTTTAAACGGATTCAGGGCATAGTAGTGTTTATCCCGGATTTCCAGGTGCAGGTGGGGTTTCCCGGAGCCGGTTTCACCGGAGTAG
>JBJYWI010000237.1:0-3224 GCA_046259385.1 Anaerolineales bacterium | reverse complement strand
GAGAAGATATTAATAAAAGAAAGGGAGACACTGCACAACCTGTCAGTAACTCTAGCAAAAATTAACTCAGATCAGGAAGACTGGGAGATACTAAATGACTCAATAAATCAATTGGATGATTTATTTCTACTGGTTGTTGTTGGCGAATTTAACTCCGGTAAAAGTGCTTTTATTAACGCCTTAATTGGCGAAAAACTACTGGAAGAAGGGGTTACACCCACCACAAAGCAGATAAACATATTGCGATATGGTTTTGAATTAGTTAATGAAGTGGCTTCCGATAAAGTACACATCCTCTACTTGCCGGTTGAGTGGCTTAAGAATATAAGCATTGTTGATACCCCTGGAACTAATGCGGTTATAAGAAATCATGAAGAAATTACAACTAGATTTGTACCCCAATCAGATTTGGTTATATTTATCACATCTTCTGATCGACCATTTACTGAATCTGAACGAAAATTTTTAGAAAGCATACGGAACTGGGGGAAGAAAGTTATTGTTGTAATTAATAAAATCGACATAATCGGAAATCATGAAGAACTAGAGCAAATCAAGAAATTCGTAGTTGATAACAGCAATCGTTTGCTGGGATTAAGTCCAGAAGTGTTTCCAGTCTCTTCCAAATATGCAATTGAAGCAAAAACAGGCGATATGGAGAAATGGGCAGTTTCAAGATTTGAAGATGTCGAATTGTATATCAATAAAACATTGGATGAAACAGAACGGATAAAGCTAAAATTATTGAATCCCCTTGGAGTTGGAATTAATCTTTCCGGGAAATACCTGACACAAGTCCAGCGACAAATTCAAGCTCTTCATGATGATTTGCGCATGATTTCAGATGTGGAATCGCAATTGGCAATTTATAAAGAAGATATGATGCAGGATTTTAACTTCCGCCTTGCGGATATCGATAATGTTCTTCTTGAAATGGAACAACGTGGGGACGATTACTTCGAGGAGACTTTTAGATTGGCACGTGTGGTTGATTTATTGGACAAGCAACGAATACAAAATGAATTTGAAAACAATGTGATATCTGATATCCCTGTAAGGATCGAAAAGAAAGTAAATGACATAATTGACTGGATAGTTGAATCGAATCTGGGACAATGGCAGGATATTACTGATCACCTAAATGAACGTCGGAAATCATATGAAGAACGAATCGTCGGTTCTCAAGGGTTTAGATCTTATAGTTACGAACGTGACAGATTGATTAATTCTATCAGCCGCAAAGCTCAAACTATTGTTGATACCTATGACAAAAGTAAAGAAGCGAAAGATATCGCGGAAGGTGCTCAAATAGCCGTGGCTGCCTCGGCAGCGTTGGAAATCGGCGCGATAGGATTGGGCTCTCTAGTAGCAATTCTAGCTACTACCGCCGCCGCTGATATCACTGGTATCCTTCTTGCCAGCCTGATCGCAATGCTGGGATTGATTGTCATCCCTGCCCGGCGAAGATCAGCAAAAAAAGAACTCACAACAAAAATTAATGAATTACGAAATCAGCTGGTCAGCACACTGGAAACTCAATTTGAGAAAGAAATAAATCAGAGTATCAATAAGATCACCGATGCAATGGCACCTTATACGCGCTTCATCAAATCAGAACACAGGAAATTTGATGAAGAAAAAAGTGAACTGGACAGAATTCAGAAGAACCTGAATCAAGTTAAAGCCAATATAGAGATGTTGCAATAATGATTGATTTTTTCAATACACTTTCGCTAGAACATTCTTTTAGATAATGTTCTTTTATTGAAAATAACTGTATTTATCTTTCAGTAACCAGCCGAGTATCGCTAATGGAATAATATAAACAAATACAAGTGATAATAAACCGGTCAACACCAATCCGACTATTACAGCCAAGACTACCCCACCTGTATACAGGAATAACCCCCAGCGCCGCCAATTCCAAATTGCGATTGCGCCACTCAATTTTGTTATTACAGAAATAACTAAGGCAGTTATGTACCACGGAAAAGAGGAAGGAGCATCAGGCTGGTTTGCTGCAACATATATAAATACCGCAACTCCAATACCGTACAACATTATTATTATTAACCATATAGATAACCAGATTCCTCTTTCTCTCGTTTTGCCTTCCGAAGACATTCGTTCCTCCTTAAAGAATAAAAATACTTTTTTATAATTGATAATTTTTGTAGAAAAACGTAAAAATTTTTATGCGTCCAGGGAAGAAATTATAAATCCTTTTTTATCATTTATTGTGAGAAATCCAAAATTATCCAAAGGGGATAATAACAAAGTGAGTGAAGGAATAATTACCTTCACTCACTGAATCTAAAAATCAGAAATCCGTAAAAATATTATTGGTATGGAATAGTGAATTCAGCCGTTCTCTCAACACATCTACCATTCAAACTTTCTTCTTCACATAACTTTATACGAGCATACCCATCATCTCCAAGCTGTCCTGAAGTAATTATTGGTGCACCAATATAAGCTACATCACCAGGCTCCATATAACTCCAACCAGCCCCACAATCTTTTACATTCGCCCAGAACGGCAGGTTGCTCATTGTTTCCCAATACATTTGGTTCTGAGTATCAGAATTTATCACCAAAAATGACATTGATTCAAGATTAACATCTCCCGTATTATTGACCCGAAACATCATAACATCTGATCCAAAACATGTTGTGATTGAATGATAACTCACATCAAAATCCGGACCGGGAGGAGGTGGCGGTGGTGGTGGAACTACAATGACATCGCCAGTATCGCCCTCAACAGTTGTTGATTCTCCCCAAACCCAGCAATAATCTTCAAGATTATCAGGATTTCTTATATACCACCAGGTTTGAAGTGAATTCGTCCCTTGAACTTCTGATGATTGTCCACGGGTAAAATGACCCATAATTGGATATTGAGTATCTGGTCCTTCCCGGCAATTCGTATCATACTTAGCGCTGATAATGATATTTCCGGAGACAGTTTCGGGTGCAGTTTCATCATCCGATGGTTCAGATGTAGATTCTGGTTTAGATGTACCTGTAGGAGCTGCAGCTGTAAAAGTGATTTCGCTTGATTGTGTCACCAACACAACCGCATCCTGATATTCAGCGGTGGCGGTAAGATCTGAGATCGCAATTGTTGATGGACGAAGGACGGAAAAATATAAAACCAGCACAGTCACCAAACAGATCAATAATCCTCCTGATAAACCTGCCACAAACCACAATTTACTTTT
>JBJYWI010000236.1:0-2907 GCA_046259385.1 Anaerolineales bacterium | reverse complement strand
TGCAATGAGTTTTGGGGAACGCGGCACTTATGGCGGTGTGGTCTGGAAACTGAATTTAGAAAATTTTGCCCGTTTTTTAAACCTTTCAGATCCGCTTTATATGCGGATTTTTTTCCGAACTGTTGTGATCGCAGGAATCACAACAGTTGTGACCTTCCTGATAGGTTACCCGCTTGCATTCTGGATCGCATCATTTCCCTCAAATCGCCGCAACACACTGATTTTATTGTTAATGATCCCGTTTTGGACAAATTTTCTTGTTCGAACATATGCCTGGATATTAATTCTACGCGATCAAGGTTTGATAAACACTTTATGGACAGGAACGATTAATTATTGGTTCTTAACCCTGCAGGCAGCAATACCAAATTTGCCCTTGGATGGAATCATTAATGCCACATCCAGACCATTACCTCTTTTTGGTACCGACCTGGCTATCATTATCGGTTTAGTTTATGGATGGTTGCCGGATATGGTACTTCCCTGTTATGCATCTGTGGAAAGGTTGGATAGATCACTCGTTGAAGCCGCACAGGATCTTTACGCCAACCGCATCAAATCATTCTTAAGAGTAATCTTTCCTTTGACCCTTCCTGGAGTGGTCGCGGGTTCAATACTTGTATTTATCCCGTCTCTTGGCGCTTACGTAACACCAGACCTTTTAGGTGGCGCTAAATCAATCATGATTGGAAATGTAATATATTCACAGTTTATGTCCGCCCGCGATTATCCTTTTGGTGCTGCGATTTCCTTCATACTTATGACAATAATGTTATTTGGGACATTGATTTATTTCAGATCATTCATTGGGAAGGAACAAAGTGAAACAGTTGGACCTGCAGCATAATAACAATCGCCCTCCTTGGCGAATGCGTCTTGGACGCCGCATTCTAAATATACACGGCGTCATCAGCTATATCTTCATGTATGCTCCGATAGTTATATTATTAATTTTCTCTTTTAATAATTCACGGTTTGTTTCTGGATCATGGAAAGGTTTCACACTCGATTGGTATTTACATCTCTTCCATAATGAGGCGATTGGAGACGCGCTAAAGAACAGCCTAATCATTAGTCTTTCTTCAACTTTCATTTCCACAGTTTTTGGAACAATGGTCGCATTGGCGATGGAACGCTATTCCTTTAGAGGAAAACTCGCTTTCGATTCTCTTTTGTACCTCCCAATTATCATTCCCGATATTGCTATGGCAGTTATGCTTTTATTGTTTTTTGTATTAATTAATATGCCGCTTGGACGGAATACAATAATTATCTCCCATATCGCTTTCAATATTTCTTTCGTTGCGGTGGTTGTCAGGGCTCGTATGGCTCAATTAGATCCTGCGCTTGAAGAAGCTGCCCAGGATCTGTACGCAAACCATGCGGAAACGTTTCGCAGGGTAACGCTTCCATTATTGATGCCTGGAATACTCGGGGGCGCGTTACTGGCATTCACATTATCTCTGGATGATTTTGTAATCACATTTTTTACCGCCGGTCCGGGTTCAACCACGCTTCCTCTCAGGATTTACTCGATGGTTAAATTAGGCGTGACACCTGAGATTAACGCCCTTTCAGCCGTAATGCTGATGGTTTCATTTTTACTGGTGGTCATATCATTTTTGATTCAGAGAGGAGGTGGAGGAAAGATCGAATTAGTATGAGAAATCGCTCAATTTATTAGACTTTAAATTTGATAACCAGTACCAAAAGGAGAGAGCATAATGAAAAAGACGTTGATTGTTGCCGTGCTTGCCATCATATTGATCAGTGTTTCTGCCTGTCAAACCGGTGGTGGTGAGCAAGAACTTGCGGAAGAGCTTAACCTGTACAACTGGTCTGAATATATCGATCCAGAGATCTTCGATGCATTTGAAGAGGAATATGGGGTGAAGGTAATTGAAGATACATTTTCAAGCAACGAAGAACTCCTGGCAAAAATTCAAGCTGGCGCAGCGGGATACGATCTGATTGTACCCTCTGATTACATGGTTGAGATTATGATTGAGGAAGGTTTATTATCGGAATTGAATCATGATAATATCCCGAACGCTTCAAACCTTTCAGAGCTTTTCAGCAATCCTCCATATGATCCTGACCTGACTTACTGCATCCCTTACCAGTGGGGAACAACCGGTATTGGCTACAACAGCGACGAGTTCGATGAGCCTCCTTCCAGCTGGAGTTATCTTTTTGACCCGGATATTGCCTCGCAATATGCAGGTAAGTTTACAATGTTGAACGACAGCCGTGAAGCCATCGGAGCAGCCTTAAAATATCTTGGTTATTCTTTGAACTCAACAGATGAAAATCAGTTGGAAGAAGCAAAACAGATTCTGATTGACCAGAAACCCTTTGTTTTTTCGTACGACAGTGACCAGTTTGAAGACTTGATAGCAGCTGATGAGACTCTCTACGGTCATGGGTGGAGTGGAGATTTCTTTGCCGCAGCAGTCGAGGATGAACGGATATGGTACATAATTCCTGATGAAGGCGGGGTGGTATGGGCAGACAATATGTGTATCCCTGCAAATTCCGACGCTAAATACACTGCAGAGGTATTCATCAATTACATCCTCCAACCGGAAGTTGCAGCACAAATAACCAATTTCACATGGTTTGGAAGCCCTGTTGCAGCAGCTGATGAGTTTATCGATCCTGAAATCCTTGAAGAACCTGCGATTTATCCACCACCTGAAGTTATGGCACAACTTGAATGGATCCAAGATGTAGGCGATGCAACCCCATTGTATGAACGTATTTGGACGGAGGTTAAGGCTGCCGGGCCGTAAAGTAAATTCTTAAATAACCAATTTCAAAATCGGATTGATTATCCTTTAACTACCCTGATAGAAGTTTATTTTGAATATAGAAGTACTAGTTAACAATTCAATTTCTATCAGGGTG
>JBJYWI010000235.1:1017-3189 GCA_046259385.1 Anaerolineales bacterium | reverse complement strand
GGATTTAGGAAATATCTAAGTGACGAAGTATATATTACTCAAGGGTTTGATCAAAATCTGTGGGTGCTTTCAGATGATGCATTCCGGGAGATATATAAAAAGTTGGGCTATCTGAATATTGCTGATCCACTTGCGCGACTGTTATTCCGTTTGATATTAGGGGCAGCCACCGAATCCGGGTTGAATGATCAAGGATATTTAAAAATACCTGATGACTTGCGAGGTTATGCACAGATAAAAGATGAAGTTTTATTGATAGGACAGGGTGATTATTTCGAAATTTGGTCCCCAGAATTATGGGACGAGCAGGAATCAAAACTAAGGAATACAGAAACAAACGCGGAAAGGTTTTCCGCATTTGAAGTCACAACACGCTGAAGGGATGCCATGAGCACAACAAAAATTCGCATACTCGTTGTGGAAGACCAAAATGTAGTCAGGGATGGGGTTGTAACTATGCTTTCATTCCAATCAGATATGGAGGTAGTTGGAGAGGCTGAAAATGGGATTGAGGCAGTGGAAACTGCCAGCCAGAGTAAGCCAGATGTTGTCCTATTGGATATGGTCATGCCTTTACAAGATGGACTAACAACAATTTCAAAACTAAAAAATCTTATCCCTGATATTCGCATATTGGTCTTAACCAGTTTTGCAGAGAGCGATCTCGTATACCAATCAATCAAGGCTGGCGCTCTCGGGTATTTACTCAAGGATGCCACTCGCTTGCAATTGGTTCAGTCCATACGTGACGTGGCTGCAGGAAAGGCATTTATACACCCATCCATAGCCATGAAGGTAATTAAGGAGTTTGAGGAATCAAATGATCAGGGGATGATGGTGGAGTCCCTAACACAACGAGAGTTGGAAACACTAAAACTCATTGCACGTGGATTTAGCAACCAAGAAATTGCCCTCTTTTTGCATGTTCATGAACGAACAATTGCAAAATATGTGAGCAGCATTCTAAAGAAGCTTCAAGTTAGCAATCGCACTCAAGCGGCACTTTATGCTGTCAGAAATGGATTAGCAACTGTAGCTACAAGTTAAAAAAATGCTGTGAACTGAATTTGGAGTTTACTCATGAGCAACATCGAATACATCAAGGCAAAAGATTTTGACCGGGCTTGGCTTAATTTCGAATTGGACCTGCCACTGAAACCTTCGCCGAACTTCAAACCAAACCCATTTTATGTTAATCGTCCTGGTAATCCTATTGCAGAGCTTATTGACGCATTACTAGCACCCTTCTATCGTCCACCCAAATTCTTTTTTTCTGGGCATAGGGGCTGTGGTAAGTCAACAGAATTATTGCATCTGCTAGGCAGTGATGAGATACATAAAAAATATTGGCATATTAACTTCAGTATTCGAGAAGAAGCCGACATTATCGATATCGATTATCGAGATGTATTGATCGCGCTTGGCGGGCGTCTATATCGAGATTACCAAAAAGCGGGGGGAAAGTTGCCCAAGCAACTATTGAGTGAGATTGATAGCTGGAAAGGCAAAGTAGAGAAAGAAACATCTACAGTTCTTGGTGGATTTGGCGGTCGCCTTTCTGATATTGAAATGGATGCTTCCATCTCAGCTTTTTTTGCAAACGCTGGCTTAAAAATGAAATTAGAACCAGCCACTCGGGTAGAGCTAAGGCAGATTCTTGAAAGAGATATTACTGGACTAATCACAATTATCAACCATATTGCAGCAACAATTTACAAACAAGAGAAGCGTATCCCACTAGTTTTGATTGATGATCTGGATAAGCCAGATTTAGATAAAGCGCGGGCTATTTTTCATGACCGTAGAGAAATCATGTTGCAACCCAATTGTGCCATTGTTTACACAGTTTCCAGCGCATTGTTCTATAGCAAAGAATTTGACGCCATTCGCGATCAAGCCCTTTTCCTTCCTAATATCTATTTACACCCACCTTTGCAACCAGAGAAACATCACAGCGAAGGGTATAAAACCTTAGAGCGGTTCACCGACTTGAGAATGCACAAAGACTTGATTGAGCCATCCGCATTGGAAGTAGCGATATCATACAGTGGAGGCGTATTTAGAGAATTAGCACGGATTATTAGGACGGGAATTGGCCGAGCGCGGAGAAGAAATGTTGCAAGAATTGAAAAATCAGATGGAAGCTTTGGAGGCTGGGCGAATAAGATTAGA
>JBJYWI010000235.1:0-1007 GCA_046259385.1 Anaerolineales bacterium | reverse complement strand
GGGCTACAGCTGAAATACGTAATGAGTACAGGCGTATTTTAGATAAGGAAGACATCAAACTGTTGAAAAAGGTAAATAATGATAACCGGCTGGAATATACAGATCGACTACGTTCACTGCTACAAATTCTTGCAGTACTGGAATATAGGGATGAAGAAAACTGGTGCGATGTTCATCCCGTGCTCAGAAAATTATTAAACTGAAAAAAGGGAAATGGTTCCTTGAGGAGGCAGATTTGTTTCAGCTAGATTTTGAAAGTTACACTGCTCAATTTGTTACCGAAAACACAATGAACAATACATTGTGGCCTACGATACGACCACAGATTAATAACTCTCAAGCAGAAAGTATCTCAACGATGGCCCAGTTACTCTTGAAACTGGGAGTCTTGTACTGGCGTCGAGGAGATTTTGACAGGTCCGAACAACTTCTTACTAAAGCACAGGAAATCTCTACAGATACTTCCAATGTTCACTTTTCGGCTCAATGCTTTATTGGTCTTGCCTTGGTGAAAACCAGCCTTGAAAAAATTGATGAAGCTATTTCTGCATATAAGCGGGCTATAGGGCTTGAACCTGAGAACTTCCACCTTTGGAATAACCTGGGGACTTTACACCTGCAGCGCCATCAGCCTGATGAGGCACTATCGGCTTTCAAACAATCTATCGATGGTTATCCAAATGATGCCATTGCGTGGAATGGGTTAGCAACTGCTCATGACCAAAATGGAAACACTGATGAAGCCATTAACGCTTACAAACGTGCCATTGAGCTGTTGCATGGTACAACTCTGGAAAAGCCTGATGTGCTATCTCCTGAATTGAACAAACACCTTGCATTCCAATGGCTTCATCTTGCAATGCTCTATACCAAAAAACACCAATATCGAAAGGCTATTGATGCGTACCAAAAAGTATTGACATTCGATGCCGGAAACGCTGAAATTTGGTATGAACTTGGTACGCTATACATCAAATTGGAAATTTATGAAGAATCTATTGCGGCCC
>JBJYWI010000234.1:0-2297 GCA_046259385.1 Anaerolineales bacterium | reverse complement strand
CCAATACGAGATCCTGTTGATGGGGGCTTTGGGCCTGCAAACCACTCTAAAGAAGAATATCAATGTGCTGCAACACATCATGGGATATTTTAAACACCAGTTGTCCCCTGACGAGAAGCAGGAATTGATTGAAATTATCGATCGTTACAGAAAGGAATATGTTCCTTTAATCGTACCGGTGACCCTTCTCAATCATTACGTGCGAAAATACAAACAACCGTATCTGGCGCAGCAGGTCTATTTAAACCCGCATCCTATTGCATTGAAGCTACGTAATCATGTATAATTTGGCTTTTGAACGAGTTTGAGGCTTTCATATACTGCGTTATTTAGAGCTCGCAATGGAAGACTATGGTTTCGGCCTTAAGTACCCCGTCAATTAAAGCTTCAAACTTGTTCAGAATTTAGGTGTTAAACGAGGTGATTCCAATGAAAGACAACAAACCGATTCTGGTTGCCGGAGCCACCGGCTATGTGGGCGGACGATTAATTCCGGCTCTACTGGATGAAGGTTGTACCGTCCGTGCCATGGGCAGATCTCTTGAGAAATTGGCTTGTCGTCCCTGGGGACAACATCCAAAAGTGGAACTTTTTAAAGGAGATGTTCTTGACAGAGAATCCCTAGAAACGGCCTTGTCAGGCTGTGGGGTAGCCTATTATCTGGTCCATTCAATGATCGCCCAGAAGCACAAATTCGTTGAAGCCGATCGCAGGGCCGCTCGAAACATGGTGTCGGCATCCGAATCCGCTGGTATTGATCGGATCATCTATCTCGGAGGTCTTGCTGAGAAGAAGAACGGAGTTTTAAGCAAGCATCTTCTTTCTCGAATTGAAGTGGCGGACATCCTTCAATCCGGAAAAGTACCGGTGACCGATTTACGAGCACCCATGATTTTAGGGTCCGGCAGTGCTTCCTTTGAAATATTGCGGTACTTAGTGGAGCGTCTGCCCTTTATGATAACACCGCGTTGGGTAAGATCATTGAACCAGCCCATTGCCATTCGTAATGTTGTCAAATATCTGGTCGGCTGCCTAGAACACGATGAGACCATCGGTCAAACCTATGACATTGGGGGGCCGGATGTGCTGGCCTACCGGGATTTGCTGGATATTTATGCACAGGAAGCTAAGTTGCCAAAGCGATGGGTCATACCCGTTCCTGTGCTCACACCTACCCTCAGTGCTTACTGGATACATCTCATCAGCCCGGTACCCCACTCCATTGCTTTGCCCTTGACCGAAGGGTTGAGCAGCAATGCCGTTTGTTCAGACAAACGTATTCAAACTATTATTCCTCAGAAACTTCTAAGTCCCCGTGAAGCCATTCGAACAGCTCTGGATAAAATCATCCAAGAACAGGTGGAGACCTGCTGGACCGATGCCGGAGATATCGTAACACCAGAATGGGCCCATTGCGGGGATGCGGATTGGGCCGGCGGCACCATCATGCAGTGCGGATATCGGGTTCGAATAAAAGCCACTCCGGATGACGTGTGGCTGCCCATCCGAAGGATTGGTGGTCATACAGGTTATTATTATGCTGATGGTTTGTGGTGGTTGCGCGGTTTGATTGATCAATGGGTCGGCGGTGTTGGATTGCGTCGTGGACGCCGTCACCCAACCGAACTGCAGGTTGGAGATGCTTTGGATTTCTGGCGAGTATTGGATGTCGAGCAAAAGGAGCGGCTAATTTTGCTGGCTGAAATGAGGTTCCCCGGGGAAGCAACGCTGGAATTTAAAATTCAACCGGTCGGAAATCAGCACACGGATCTGGAGATGCTGTCTCGTTTTTTGCCGAAAGGACTCTGGGGAATGCTTTATTGGTACAGTCTATATCCGTTTCATGAAATGATTTTTTTTGGAATGCTGAAATCAATAGCCAAGGCCATTGAAAAACCCATTGCATCTGGCCCTGAGCGTTTTACACCGAGACTTCATGGTACATGTGTGTTGCCGTCAGGATAAACGCTTTTTTCCATTTGGACTCGCATCCAGTTCCAGAATATAAGTTGCCTGGTCGTCTGTCAGAGCTTCCTTGCATCTTCCCCGACTTACCTCAGTATTTATTCCATGATTCTTGAATAATGTTTAAATTACCAAAAAATCACAATATATCTGATATGCTCAAAAATCAACAATTCAAGGAAATACACTATTGAAATTTAGAATTAATTCGAAAGTGGACTCGGAGCCTTTGTCCAGATATCTTGCAACAAGTCCCAATATCACTGAACTGTGATACATTGAGATTACCTTATAAAAATCGGATTTGTCAAATACACCGTTTTGACCAAAAT
>JBJYWI010000233.1:0-2622 GCA_046259385.1 Anaerolineales bacterium | reverse complement strand
AGTTTAAGCGAATTCCTAACTTAATTTCTGGACCCGTTTTAGGGGGTCAGGTCACTGAACGAATGGGTGGGGCATTTTTCTGGAACCCATTTCAACAGGTAATTTTGATTTACCTGGCCATTCAAAACCAAATTAGCATCCCATAATAAATACCTGCGCCCATGACTTTCAGGACCCAAGATTATGAAACTCACCGAACTTATCGATTTCGAAGCTGAGAAAAGAAAAATTGACCAAATGAAACAGGTTGCCAAACAGCAGGCTGCGCGTGTCAAATCAGCGCAGGCTTTACTCAAACTTCAGAAAGCGAAGGAAAAGGAAAAGAAGGCGCGTCGGAGATTTGTTCAATCCAAACAGGCTGCGTCAGCGTAGATGATATTCTGTTTAGTTAGATCTGATCTGATGGGAGATGTCAGATTATTGTGATCTTTGGCCAAAGGCGGTCCTCTGACCAAGCACAAATGGTAGTCAGCAAAAGAAAAGGCCACCCCAACAGAGGTCCCGTGTCCTGGGAACCTACATTAAACACTGGCGGCGCTGGTCTAGCCCAGGGCTGTGGCCATCGCTTGGTACTCCCCTCCAGGCATCTGACCGGACAGCATGGCCATCACCGAATCGAAAAACGGCGCCGGCGCGTTCGCCTTGAAGCCGCCCATGATGATGCCTCGCTCCATGGGATTGAGGGCCGGGATGATATATTTGAACCACAGCAGTATCTGCTTCGGGGTAAAGGAGGCCATGATCCGTCCATGCTGCCCCATAAGCTCCTCATCCGAAAAATTGTCCCAGATGAGCGGAAGCATTTTGCCTTCCTCCATGGCCATATGGGCCAGGTATTCAGCATGGAAATTCGAGAAGGCTCCATAAAAACCAGCCAGTACTCCTGGATGTGAACCCGGCTCAATGGCATTCAGCATCTCTTTGAGGCTGGCAATTTGCGCCTCCAGGCGCTCGTGTTCAGCTAGATTGTCTTCCGTGCTTCCGGCAAGCTTTGCCTCCAGGGCGGGAAGTACCACCGACTCTTCGGAGTGGGCATGTTCTTCGAGCAGAGTGAAGAGCTCATCCGCTAGGGCCTTCAGGCTTTCCAGGGATGCGGGGTCGGAAGCATTAGCGGTCCCCGCGGCCATAGACACCTGGGAAATTCCATTCCTCAGGCCCTTGTGAGGAAACCCATACAAATTCATTCTCGGTTGATTCACTGATTTAGATCCTATCTGAGTTGTTCTAGATGATGAGAGCGTGGTTCACTCGATGACACGGTATTTTTCACCCTTCAATTACGTTGAGGACGGGGTAGACCTTGGGTTCGACGGGCGTTACGCCGACTTTGTTGAGAGTCGGTATCAATGTCTTACCGAACTCTTCAAGCAACTCTGGCGATTCCCAAATATCCGTTACAATCATGCTTCCGTCTTCTTGCTGGGTAGCAATATGGTACAGCCGCCCCTTTGGTTTTCCCTGGCCAGCTGCCTCCAACCCGCTGATTGCCTGTTTGTATTTCTCGACGGTCATTGTCGATAAATTGAACACCGTAAGGATTGACATTTTTCTTCTCCTTTTCAGTAGCGGATATTAAGAGCGTCCATCAACTGCGGGCAGCGCAACAAGCGCTCGGATGTAGTCCTCAAATAAGGTGATGGTATCTCCAGATAGTCTCTTACATGTACATGCATGCGTTTGGTGCTGTGAATCTTACATCCAGCTAGAAGCATTAGCCATAGCACCGTACAACAGAAATTAATCAAATATTATTCTATGGATTCGTTCGTTTATCCATTCAGTAAACGTTCAGTAGATATGAACTATGTTAAATAATTTTGTGTCTCGGCTTTAAGCACTATCACGTAAAGGTAGACGAACGTAGTTTTACAAGGCTTGAAACAATCGTAATGAAAAGTCGTAATACCTCTGTGAATACCAGTCGTACCAAAAGTCGTACCACCAGTTATGAAAAAGCTGGCACCCTAATCTAACCCCTTAAAACCAGTGCCAATTTTTAAACAGCACTGTGCCATAGTGATAGGTGAAGTAGCCAAGTGACCTGAGTAAATGACCAACTAAAATCAATAGTTATCAATAGGTTAAATCACCCTAATTTCTAACCTCCACATATCCAAAGATATAGTTCCAGCATAAATCTCTACCACCTGTGCCGACTTGAAAGTAAATCGTCTAGGTTGGGTTGAATATTCTTGATTGGCCCGTGTTTACATATGGGTCGGAGTGGGTGAGTGAGTGATTCAGGCCTGACCTGACATGCAGTGTCTTCGTTTGATTGAATTCCAAGCAAGATGTGACTGTCCCTAAACGGCTGCGAGCGGTCATTTAATCATCACCGCTTTCTTCCACACCATTAATGCTTGCATACTTGTTTTCGTTAATTAATATAGGTATGCGGAAATAGCAACACATTGCGCACAAATAGAAATTTTTAATTCCTCGTTGAAGGCTGGCGGCAGTAACGGACCGCATCCTTAACTCAAGCATTTGGTCTCGCTGGTAGATTGGTATGGCAAAGAGGGTAAATAGGTACACCAAATGCTGCTATGGATAGTCGGATTCAGTGTTTTGGGCAGTATTGGTGCTGTCGCTGGCGCTGCCTTGTTTCTGTTTTTTCCGGAA
>JBJYWI010000232.1:0-34968 GCA_046259385.1 Anaerolineales bacterium | reverse complement strand
CGAATTTTTAAGGAGCGCTTTGGCGACTCGATTCCTCTTTCGGAGGTAGGTCGCACGAAGTATATTTAATTCGCCTACAATAACAATTTGGAAAAAATGGATTTTTTGTAGCAGGCAATTGTCAATAAGCTCCACTTGATGTTAGAAAAATTTCTATCACGTTATTCATTTGAAGCGTAGGAAAAAAAGTAAAGGAGACGATTATATGAATGAACGAGAAACAGGAACAGTGAAATGGTTTGACGACAGGAAAGGATACGGCTTTATCACACGAGAAAGCGGTGAAGATGTGTTTGTCCATTACAACTCGATCAACGGAGTCGGTTTCCGTTCGTTATACGAAGGTCAGCGGGTTGAATTCGCGATCGCTGAGACCGAAAAAGGCCCCCAAGCCCAGCAAGTGAATGTTATTGAAATTTATCAGTGAGAATACCATACATTTAGGGCCCTTGTACGATTAGGCTGGACTGGATCAGTAAAATTCAAGGGCTCTAAATACTGACTGTTGATAAGAACTGCTCGGTTAGAATTTCGAGCAGTTTTTATTTCATAATATAGTACAAAAATTAATCTCGGTTTATCTTTTCGAACAAAAATATCGCAAAATAATTCCAAACACTGTCGTTCTATGCAAGTGCTATTTCTGTATTGTCTAATCAAAGAATAGACTACAACAAGAATATTGTCTTCTCTTTTTCAAACCATTAACAAATATTCATTTGCATTATTTGTATATTACCTGTACAATATCATTACAATATATAAAAACTAAAAATTGTTTTACCAGGAGGAAATAATTAAGTGCAACTAACCGGAATTCACCACGTTACCGCAGTTACTGCCAGGGTGTCGGACAATCTGGAATTTTATACCAATGATCTGGGACTCAGGCTGGTCAAAAAATCAGTTAACCAGGACGATGTTTCCGCTTATCACCTTTTTTATGCCGATAAACTGGGCAACCCCGGCACTGATATAACCTTTTTCGACTGGCCCCATATGCGACTTGAAGAGCGCGGGACAGACAGCATCACAGGTACAGCCTTCCGTGTGTCAAGCTTCAACGCATTGGAGTTTTGGAAACAAAGGTTTGTCGAAAAAGACATTGTACATGACCCGATCACAGAATTTGGCGGGCGGCAGCTGCTGCATTTCGAAGACCAAGAAGGCCAGCGATTATACCTTGTCAATGACAACGGCCAAGATTTTGAAGGGGAGATCTGGCAAAAACCGGATATCCCGGAGGAGTTTGCCCTGCGCGGCTTCTACAGCTCAATCCTCTCCATTCCTTCGATCAGCCAGCTCGACAACATTTTTAAAGGCATCCTTAATTTTGAAGAAGTGGAACGCCTGGACTGGGTCGACCGGCAATCGCATGCGGTTGTTTATACAACCAGAATTAACGGTGGTCCTGGGTCCGAGGTCTGGTTGCTCGAACAACCTCACCTGGGACAAGCCCGTTTAGGCGCCGGCGGAACCCACCATATCGCCTTCAGGGTCAATGATTTTGAGACCCAGAAAGAATGGCACACAGGCTTGTCCCAAGCTGGGTTACGCGTCAGTGGTTTAATCGACAGGTTCTGGTTCCGATCAATCTACTTCCGGGTTTCTAACGGCATTCTGTTTGAAATCGCCACGGATGGTCCGGGCTTTTCGATCGAT
Organism: Anaerolineales bacterium; assembly: GCA_046259385.1. GTDB lineage: Bacteria > Chloroflexota > Anaerolineae > Anaerolineales > UBA4823 > CAVWDI01. The sequence goes on along the minus strand of JBJYWI010000232.1, from coordinate 33,306 downwards.
GAAGACCAGGGCGCCCTGGGAGAAAAACTGATCCTGCCCCCATTCCTTGAAACAAAACGCCAGGAGATTGAAGCTGGACTTACCCCGATTGGGGTATAACTCGATGGATTCAAATATCCATTCAAATCAGCCTGTTATCAGAGCTGGTACGGAATTTTCAGATGCAGACCTGGTCGCGCTCCTGCTGCACGGCCGTGGTTCTAGCGCCGAGTCGTTGCTGCCTCTGGTGCAGGCTCTCAGTATTGAAAACACTTCTTTCTTAATCCCCCAAGCTGGATTGAACCGCTGGTACCCCCAGTCCGCTTTCAGCCCGGTTGAATCAAACGAGCCCGATCTTTCATCTGCCCTGGGAGTTATTGACCGGCTTGTGAATGAGACCGTATCAAGCGGTCTCTCCTACCAGCAGGTCGTTTTAGGAGGCTTTTCGCAGGGGGCATGTCTGGCGTCCGAATACGCAGTACGAAATGCACGAAAATACGGCGGATTGTTTGTTTTGAGCGGGGCACTAATCGGTCCAAAAGACACTCCCCGCAATTACCAGGGCTCATTTGACAGCATGCCCGTATTTATCGGTTCCAGCGATATCGATCCCTGGGTTTCGCATGACCTGGTAAGTGATACCGCATCCTTGTTTGAAAACATGGGCGCAAACGTGGATTTCAGGACATACCCAGGCATGGCTCATACTGTGAACCAAGACGAGATTGAGGCTGTGCAGACTTTGCTTGCATCCGCAATACCCAGTTGATAACCCGCCTCTGACAGCAGTAATCCACTCCCCGCTTTTATTATTCCAATAAAAAAAGGACAGCAACTAAGCCTGCTGTCCTTTTTCTAACTTATTTATGGCGTTAATGCCAGCAAAGATTAGACCGGCCAGTCTCGCAGCATCCGTTCAGTTTCCTCCGAATGCCCCATTTCATCCCGAACCATGTCCTCAAGCTGGACGACAAGCCCTTTGTCGCCGAATTCTTCCGCCTGCTCAGCGCGCAGGGTGTAATCCTTTCCTGCCTGAATCTCGGCGGCAAGCACCGCTTCAAGCATTTCCTGGTTTGTCCCGGCTTCAGGGACAGGTGCGGGTTCGGTGGTCGGCTCGCCTCCAAGTGCAACGATTTTATTGGCTAAGAACTGGGCATGCAATTGCTCATCAGCGACCTCTTCGAGGAAGAAGGCTGCCAGCTGTGGCCGGTATGGACCGGTCGACTTGGCTGCATAGGTGATGTACTGGATTATCGCGCTCAGTTCATTGGCAAGGTCTTTATTAAGGTTTTCGATCAATGTCTTTTTATCCACTTTGAAACTCCTTTCTTATTATTTTGAGATTAATGCGAGGCAAATTTTATTTATAAAGCGATAATTTATCTCTGGTAGAAATAAAATCTGATATTAAAAACTTGGTTTCTATTTATTCCTGAATTTTTAAGTGCACATCATATTAGATGAATAAAATAGTGTAAAGTTACATTTTTGATATAAGCCAGCCCCGGATACACTTTTAAAAGCGTATCATGCAATTGGTTTTATACTCAGCCGAAGAAAATAAAATTCCTGCTGTTGTCCGTCAGATTTTATACTAGCAATTTCAATCCAATTTAACAGAACCCCTTACATGGCACCGAAATTAATCATAGGTTTTTGGTTTGGCTGCCTGAACGATTACATCGTACCCTTTTATACCTAGGTAAATTAAGATGAAATAGCACATGTATGCTTTCACCTCCATAAATGACGGATTACTATTATATCCGAATAACGCCTTCAGGATTTGCCCGGTCAAGGCTTCCTCGTCCAGAATATGATTTATGTCCCAAACATGCTCGATTACAGGAGGTAAGATCCCGGCTTCGTTGAGCTCGTGCACCCCGTGCGCAACCAGTCCAGCCGCAAAGAGAATTAGGGGGATATTTGTCACCCGGAAAAACTTCTTTAGTCAAAGTGCCAACTCCAACCCTTCCTGGGAGACCAAAAGGAAAGCCAATAAAAATAAAGCACCTGAGCCTCCCCTGATTGCAGCCCGGCGGACATCCATTTCAAGCCCCGTTCTGAGCGTTTCCGCATGGGCTCTCATCCAGAATACCAACCATGTCAGGATTCCGGCAGCCAGCAGCATAGTAAAACCTTCAAATATCTCCTCTGTGCTGCCCTAAAACTGAGCCCCCAATAGCATCAGCAATCCTGCCGGGAGAACGCTTACAACAACCGCGCTGGCTGTTCCCGCCCAAACAACCGGTTTCAGGTCTAGCCGTCCGATTTTATACAGCGCCCCGCTAACGATTCCGATAATCAGGGCAGCCTCAAGTCCTTCCCGGAGTGAAAGCAAAAAGCTTGGTAACATAATTTTTAAAGCCTCCAACTATTTGGCACATAATTCAAAGATGCTGGATATTGAACGAGGATTAACAAAAACCCGAATTTAAAAGTCGAAGACTTTTATTGTATATATAATAGATCTAATTTGTCATCAACCCATGCCGGAAAATGCATTCGCCCAGAGTATAAAATCCTGCATGCGGTTAAACCCAGAGACGCTTACAGTGTATGGTACGGCCCGCCTTCCCTAAGCGCCTGCCCATTTATTAGCGTTCGAGTGGATAACCTGCGTCCAGCCAGGCTCCACAACAACAAAAATCGGATTGACCGTAAGGAAATTTTTTCTCTTCTTCGGGGATCCAATCTGCTCACTCTTCTGGTTCAAACTTCTTTATAGCAGACCCAATAACACCTGGATTGTAGGGATGGTAATGAACGTGAACACTTCTCACAAAGTCAATATTCTCCATCAGATTCCTCTCGACTTTTGTGGCGATTTCATCGCCATCGCGAACTGAAATTGAACCATCAACACTAATTGTAATATTAAGAACAAGATAAGGGCCAAACCGGTGGGCTTTAATCTCATCGATATGCTTAATCTGGTAGTTACCATCCAATACCGACTTTATCTGGAAGTTGAGCGCTTTTCCTGGGACCGTATCCATCAATTCGTAAGTGGACTCACGCAGGATAACTATTCCCGTATGCAGAATGACCAATGAAACCAGAGCTCCCGCCAGCGGGTCCACCCACACATAACCCAACCTGCCAAGCAGAATACCAACCGCTGCCGCTGATGAGGCATATATATCATTACGGTGATCAGAAGCTAAGGCTAATAAGGCTGCATTGCTGGTTTTGTTTCCAATTCTCCTTGTATAAATCGATAAGATGATTTTGATTATTATCGTAATTATCGCAACCCACAGGGCAACCGGGGATGCGCCTGAGAATTTTCCCACACCGGTGAAGTAATCGAACAGAACATTTACCGAATTCCAGAAAATAGCAATCGCGGTCGTGATCACAAAAGCTGCTACCACAAGCGCTCCAATGCTCTCAAGCTGGCGGTGCCCATATGGGTGCTCATCGTCGGGTGGTTTGCCCGCAACCCGCATGAAAAGCCACACAACAACATAATAAGCCACATCCGAGGTTGAGTTGATGCCATCTGCAAGCAAGGCTGGGCTGTGCCCTAGGATTCCAAACCATGTTTTCATTACCGCAAGAAGTATGTTCGCGCTCAAGCCGAGCTTGAGCGCCTGCAAACTTTGTTTTTCTCTGGGCTTAAAGTCCATAATTTTTTTATAACTCTATCTTTCAGAAAACCCTTAGTGACGGTTTGAAAAACTAACTTCCCATTTCTTTAGTCCTCGTGAGACCCGGACTGCCACACTTGAGTTCAATATTTATAACAAACATATTATTATTTATTAAAAGTGACAATTAGGCTACCATTATACTTTCCCAACCCTAATCATTTAATGAAAACACCCCCTGCTGGTTTTCTCGACATCCTGTATTAACCACAGCGTGTACAGCTAAGATTCATTAAACTCAGGCAGCCTGTCCACAATCAAAACCCCTTATTCACCATCACAGCTCGTCACAAGCATTCCGGGTGCTTCGGGTTTATAGTCCGGTCCCTGAAGTTGAACCGTGTTCTTTGCGCTCTGGCTTACGCTTTCCCCGCTTTTCAAGCGCTCCCCGAACAATAAGTTGCTGGCGAAAAACCCAGCTGCCAGAACCAGACTTGTGTATCAAACTGCTATGACCAATGCACAGTAAATTAGGCTCCTTTGCTGCTTGCTGAAAAACAGTCAATAACAGGAGTCGCCGGTATGACCGGTGAATTGGGCATTAATAAACACAAAGATAGCGGCAGCCAGAAAAAAAACAGCCCTGACAATGGTGCGCTTTTTTTATTCTTAATCAAGGTCTAGTGGCATCCGTCGATCCTAAATTTAAAAGGACGCAAATGATCCACACCGAAATTGGGTTATAAGTTTTTCAAGGATTCTCTATGGGGAATATCTATTTGTGGTATAAACCAAAAAGATTTAAATTCAAAGCCACAAAAAGTACTATGCTGGAAAAGACCCATATTGACCGGATATATTCAGTTATCCCATTTTTTGAAAATTCTGACAATCCTGTCAGAAGGGATTTTGTAAATTATGCCTATTTCGTAAAAATACCGGCAGGAAAGGAGATATTCGCCGAGGGGGATGAAGTAAATGGAATTGCTTTGTTGATTTCCGGGGTTGTCCGGGTGTTCAAATTAAGCCCGACCGGTAGGGAAATCACCCTGTACCGATTTGGCGAGGGCGAATCCTGCGTGATCACAGCCAACGCGATCCTGCACCGGCAGGAATTTCCTGCAATCGCCGAAGTCGAAAAGGATGCGGAAGCCATGATGATCCCGGCAGACAAATTCAAGGAATGGGTAAGGACCTATGAGCCCTGGCGTGATTTTGTATTTAATCTGGTTTCACAAAGGCTGATCAGTGTCATGGAGGTTGTTGAGGAGCTGGCTTTCCAGCGAATGGATAAACGCGTTGCTTCTTTTCTCCTCGCTCGCTCTCAGGTCCAGAACCCGGTAAAAATCACCCACCAGGAGATTGCAAACGAAATCGGCAGTTCGCGCGAAGTCGTCAGCCGTTTGCTCGAGGATTTTGCAGAAAAACAATTAATATTGTTATCAAGGGGGAAAATTGAAGTGAATAATTTTGGGGGATTAAAGTCAATATCATCAATGTGACTATGTCACAGACAAATATATCAAAAATATGTATAATAAGTTATGTAAATAAGAATTAAATATAAGGAGAATTTATCATGAATCCGTTAATTAAATTTATGGCCACTACATATGGCAGAATCATTCGGGTTGTCGCCGGTATCGCACTGGTTGCATGGGGATTGTTAGGATTGTCTGGAACCGCTGGGATTATCATCGCAGTGATCGGGCTTGTCCCTCTGCTGGCGGGCATATTTGACGTTTGCGTATTCGCGCCTTTATTCGGTAACCCATTTAAAGGAAAGGAAATCCGCGGCGAACAGTAATTTATCTGTAACCCCACTGCTATGTCAACGGCGTGTGAGCCTTTTTACTGCCCATACGCCGTTGAATGTTACGGTACTAATCCCTACCTGACCTCGATTCCTGCATAGGATTCGGTCCGGTTGCCATCCAAGTCCTCAACAATAAATCCGATCACATACTTCCCTTCCGGGGCGTAGAGCAGCTCCCATGTTAATGGGGTCTCGCCGAAGACCAGAGTCCCGCCATCTTCGCTCGCCTGATCGATTACACGGCCGCTGCTGTCAAGATCCAGCCACTGTTCTCTGATCGTAAACTGGTCACCCTGTACAGGCAGGATCTCACGCGGCGCACCAGAGGAATCGTAACCGAATACCTGAGTCATGATGCCGTCGCTGAAATACATACTCGCATCGCGCTGCTCACCGTCTGCATAGGTGTAAAGACCATCCACCTTGTAAACAGCCTCCTCTGGAGTTTCGCCATATGTTGTCGGCTGCAGAAGTATTAGGATGGACTGCTCACCGTCTTTAACCGCGAATACTAACGGTTCCCATTCAAATTCAAGCGTGAAGGCGCCCTGACCCCAATCAGGATAGAAAACGCCGTTCACTTCGCGGGTATCCTCACTCTCTATAAAGTCGCTGTCAATAACGTTAATCGAGTTCGCTTCCCGGTCAAGATAACCGGCAAAAAGGTAAATATATCCAATATTGTCGCCGTCAATCTCCGCCCTCATCAAAACCGGTTCATCTGGCGCGGCATATTCACCATCCAGATTTATCTCAGAAATTGATATTGCGCCAAGCCCGGGTGCAGTGACAGCCCGATCCGGCACGGAGAGCGCGCCTGCTTCAACCTGGAAAGGGCGGCCCGTGTAATGGTAATTTAAGAATTCATCCCAAACTGTCACCCCGGAAAACCGCTCCGCAACCCGCACATATGACTGGGGCCCAGCAGCTGGATTACCGAAAAGTTGGGAACTAGGGAAATAGATCGAAATCCCGTTCGCGCCTTGTTTTTTACTGCCGCTCTTTTCCGCGATGACCACGCTCTGGATAGCCCGAAATAAATCCTGGGTCGAATCCCGGATATCAGGATCACCGCTTTCCTGTTCAATAATAGAGGCGAAGTTAGCCAGATCGATATAGGAAGGCGGTACCCGCTCCCCAAAAATACTTGTAAAGTGTTGGGCGTAATTGCGGGCTTGTGCCACAAGTTGCTGGTCAACACTCTGAAGCGAATATGCATATTCATTGAAGCTGTCTACCAAACCCGGCATCTGGGACAGGTCGGCAGCAGAGAGAGTCACGCCCTGCTCTAGCTGTGCGACAACCTGCTCTGCCGACGGTGAGAATAATCCCCTCCCTGCGAAATCAGCCCTTGCTTGCGCGTTCTGGATGCGTTGGTCGCCTTCTATGTAGCTGTCAACAATAATCCGGCTCAATTCATCTCCGCCCATATCTGGATTCCGGACAAGCTCATTCAAAAAAGCAGCATACGCCCAGCCAACGGAAGGCTCCACTTCCTGGGAGGCAACCGCGTAACGGGCGTGGGGAGTTAGGGCAGTGAAGACCTCCATATGTCCCATCAAACATGCATCCAATCCGATGATTTCAAACGCTTCAATACCCGTTTGAGCGCGGATTTCGCCTAGTGCCTTATCAAGGTCCATCAGGTACATGGCGGGGCCAATCGTCTGCGCAAGCGGCACGCCCCCCGGCACTCCTGCACGCGGTTCTTTATCGGTCCACCCGCCCGGCCAACCCAGGCCGTGATCTGAAAGGATCAGCACATACTTATCTGCAGGATAATTCTCGACCGCCCAGGTTACAAAATCGATCAGTGTCTCTGTATCCCCCATGTTTACCTCACCCAGGTCCATCAATTCCCGGGACCGAATCTGCTCCAGATCGTTATCGGCGGTAAGGTAGAAGCGCTTTGCTGTCGTCCAGTTGCCATCACCCTGGTATCCGCCCCGGTAGCGGTCAATCTGAGCGACCACGTTCACCCGCTCACTCGATCCAACCAGTTCGGCTTCGTTCAGGTCAATATAAATATCCTTCTCGAGGATTTTATCGTCCGCATCCTGGTAAATGATCACCGTCCAGTTCTGCCCTGGTGTGGTGCTTGAAGAACCTGAAGGAACGTTCAGCCCCTGGAAGTAGTCGCTTACCAGCGTGGGCTCTGCATACTGCACATCTTCCCCAAAATAAGGCTCCTCAGTCTCCACAGGGAAGCCTTCAACTGGCCCGGTATCCAAAGACCCCACGTCGCCAATTTCGCTTCCTGAGAGCCCCCCGCTGAAAAGTAAATAGCCTCCAATACAAATCACAAGCAGCAAGATCACACCCAGGCCCAAGCCGCCAATTCTCATGCCGCCCCCGCCAGCTCCCGGGGTAAAACCTCCGCTTGGTCTCGATGATGGCGGTCGCGGCGGCTGGCTGCTGGGTGGAGGTCCTGATGGAGGCTGTTCCCGCCGTTCGCGCCTGGGAGCCTCAGCCCTGCCGCCTGGCTGCGCTTCACTGCCAGGTCTGCGGCGGCGGCCTCGAACAGTGCGCCTGGACGACTGGTCCGAGTCGTTCGAACTGAAAAATAAAACTTCTGGTTTCGTAAATAAGCCAGCAAAGGCTGGCCTTAAGTCAGGTGTCCGAAAAAAAAAGGCTGCATAGTGCTCACAGAGATTACTTACTCTTGTAAAAATATGCATCTCTCACTCCTTGAAAATCATGTTCACAAGGCTTTTTTTTAACAATATTATTCTGACACCCTGATATTATTTACCAGGAGAGGATTATAAACCACAACCAGTTCTCAATATAAGTGTGGCAGAAATTTACCTCTCTAATGAATCTCATACACTACATTTATTTTCTTTTTACACTCCATCGATATAATAAACCCATAAAAATAAATAAAAATTCTTTTGATATTCAGGTTCTCCTGGCTCTCACAAAGAAAAAAGCCTTCAGCATACCTGAAGGCTTTTTTAGATGAAACAAGGATTGTAAGAATGTCAAGAATTTGGGTATAGAAAAAGGAGGTATAAAATGTCTGACTTAACAACTTGGAAGAAAGATGGTGATAACGATTCCATCCAACGATTTCAGGAAGAAAACAGTCTTTTCGATTTGAGAAGTCAAATAAACCGACTGTTTGATGATTTCTTTACGGTGCCATTCGGTTCCAGATCTTTTTTCAGCAGAACTTCTCCAATAGCTGATTTTGCACCTCGGGTGGATATAAGCGAGACAGAAAAAGAATTGCACGTTTCGGCTGAACTGCCCGGATTAGAACCGGATGATATCAATATCTCCATAGATCACAACACGCTTACAATGAGTGGAGAAAAACGAACCGAAAAGGAAGACAAAGGAGAGCGCTATTACCAGTTTGAGCGTTCTTACGGTTCTTTCCATCGCTCAATTCCGCTGCCTTTTGAGGTGGACGAGGATAATGTTGATGCCACTTTCAAAAGTGGTGTACTGAACATCACCTTGCCCAAATCTCACGAGGCGCTTGAGAAGGGAAAACAGATTAAAGTCAAAAAGGGCTAAATTGACGCAAGATTTTACACATTTTGGCGAAAATGTTGCCCGGAGTTCAGTCCAAAATATAAAGTCCCCGGGATTATCCGGGGTTTTTATTTTGGATTGAACTTTTTTTAGGTAGATGTAGAAAAAAAATCCTATTCAAATTTACGGGTAATTAATTAAAAAATGGAGATTTACGATGATAAAGAGAACTTCGTTTAAAATACTCATCCCTATTATTCTGACAGTTCTGCTGTTCCAAAGCGGATGCAGTGTTGTTAATACAGTGAAAGATCAAACTGTCGGGATCTGGGACCAAAAGGTCAACAATTCTCAACACATAGCGCTAGCTCAGGAAAATACAGAACCAGCTGACTCAGAGTCGATTGAGACCATCCAAGCCAGTTTAAAAGATGTTTACAACCAAGTGCTTCCATCTGTAGTAAATATCAAAGTCACCCAAAACCTTGAACAAGCCATAACCCAGGACAACCGGAACCTGCCCTTTCCCTTTCCTTTCCAACTTCCGGACAACGGAGAGCCGTTCACACGCTCGGGGTTAGGTTCGGGGTTCGTATGGGATGATGAAGGTCACATCGTCACAAACAATCATGTCGTCGAAACCGCGGACAAGATAACAGTGACCTTTCATGATGGCACAAGCCTTGACGGCGAGGTAGTCGGGACGGATAAGGATAGCGACCTTGCGGTGGTGAAAGTGGAACGCGCAAGTGAACTCCTAAAGCCAATTCAACTGGCTGATTCAACCAGTGTAGAGGTAGGTCAGTTAGTGTCTGCCATCGGCAATCCATTTGGCCTAGACGGGACAATGACCTTTGGGATTGTCAGCGCCCTTGGTCGTTCGCTGCCGGTTAATCGGAGCGAAATCTTAGGCTCATCCTATACAATACCGGATGTAATTCAGACCGATGCACCTATCAACCCTGGTAATTCTGGAGGCGTTCTGGTCGACATGGACGGAAAACTGGTCGGCGTTCCAACCGCCATTGAATCGTATTCTGGGGTTAACGCAGGGGTTGGTTTTGTGATCCCCTCCATTATTGTAGAGAAAGTCATCCCTGTGCTGATCAAGCAGGGCTATTTTGAACATCCCTGGATCGGGGTCAGCGGGACAACCCTTGTCAGCGACATCGCCAAGAGGATGGACTTACCCGAAGATCAGCGCGGTGTGCTGGTGGTAGATGTTGTTCCGGACAGTCCTGCTGAAAAAGCAGGGCTTCTGGGCAGTGACCGGGTTGCCGAGATTGATGGGCAGGAAGTCCGCTTTGGAGGCGATGTGATCACTCAAATTGACAAACAGGCAATAAAGGACTTTGAGGATCTGACCGCATACCTGGCGCGCTTTACAGAGGCTGGTCAAAAGGTCTCCCTCACGGTTATACGTGACGGCAGCGAAGAGGTCCTTGATCTGACTCTCAGTGTGCGCCCCGCCGAACAGCAGGAAGTGAAAGCCCCTCAAAGTAATCGGAATGGAAATGCCTGGCTGGGTATTCAGGGTACCGATCTTTCCGGTGAGATCGCTGAGGCGATGGAACTATCACCTGATCAGACAGGCGTTTTGATCCAGCAGGTATTTGAGGGCAGTCCTGCTGACCTGGCTGGTTTGCGTGGCAGCTTCAAGTCTGTGAACATCAACGGTCAACCAGTATTAATCGGTGGAGATATCATCACCGCTCTCGAAAACGCGAAAATTGATACCATGGCAGAATTCCAAAAGGTTCTCAGTGATTACCAGCCGGGAGATGATGTTACACTGGAAATACTAAGGAATGGCCAGACTGTTGATATCAACATAACTCTAGGCGAAGGGAATTAGGCATAAAACTCGGATTGTTGACAATCAATGAATAAACTGTGGGCAGAGCGTGTGTTCTGCCCACTTTTATTTAAGCTTCGTGCAAATTCAGTTGGACAATAAATCAGACCTTTATCGAAAATTACATAATCAGGGTCACCCGCTCAGTACCACCGAATCCTGGCGCGGATAAGGCCTGGAAATGCCTTCTTCCTTTAATGCCTTCAAAAGGTGTTTTTGAAGCTCCCGGCTGAATTCCAGGCGCCTCTCAGGTTTTACTTTCAGCGATACCCGTACCGTCATTGCCCAATCTCCCGATGCTACCGGACCGAGCACGTTCGGTTTGTCGAGGATATCCTGGCTGAATTCTGGGTCAGCGGCGAAAGTATCGCTCTCCAATCAGGCATATTCTTGCCCCTCCTTTAGATTACTGGTACAGAGGGAATATCAGCTTTCCCTCTCAAGTGCAGTAGGATATCCGCCTCCAGCTGGGCAGCAACCTGCCCGGGATCCTCCCCGTCGGTCAGTTCGATGTGCCCGGCAGCCATCGCGCCGTGCCCTCCGGCTGTCCCTTTATCCTTAATTATTTCCCGGACGAGTTTCCCTGCCCGCATCTCTTCGCTGATCGTCCGGGCAGAGAGGATTAATTCCCGCCTGAACACACCCATGCAGAACACCCATGTGATGCCCTGCATTCGCATCATAAAGTCGGCGATCTCAGCGCACTTATCCGGATAATCCAACTTGCCAAGATATGTGATCAATACATCATTATCAAAAATTTTACCGGAATGCATGGCATTGTCGATGCTCTTGAAGTAAGTTAGCGGCACCTGGGCCTGTTCGATCTTTCCAAGAGCTTTTACATCAATTTTCGGCTGCAGGTGAAAATACGCTGAGATATCAACAACATTTGCGTGTCGGCTCAAACCCATCGTATCGGTTTTGATCCCGTAAAAAAGAGCGGTCGCCAGCTCTTTTGAGGGTTCGACTCCAGCCTTGATCAAATATTCCGTCAGGATGGATGAAGTCGATCCGATTTCAGGTCGCACATCAGCATATTGGGCTGTTTCTGTACCCGGAACTAATCCGTGATGGTCAATCACAACCGCAGCGCTGTGTCGTTCAGGCAGGGGATGATTGCCAACGCCGGGTTGGGTATCCACCAGCGCCACAGCTACACCTTCATCCAGGATGCTGTTTCTGAACCGGATGAGCGGGTTGCCCAGATACCCAACCAGAGCTCGATTCTCCGCCCGTCCAATAAAACCTTTATAAGCTACGCTGGCAACGAGGTTGAATTTTTGCGCCAGCAGATAGCGCAAACCCAGCGCGGAAGCGATTGCGTCAGGGTCAGGGTCGTTGTGCGGCAGGATGAGAACCCTAGATACGTTGCCGAAAGCCGCCCTGAGTTTTTCAATACGATTATGAGGCATCCGAAAATAAACTGGTCATTTGTTTAAATTGCAGAATGGCTTGCGGTTTCTTGGAATTTCCCCAATTATACATATAAGGGGCTGATTCCACAGCATTTGGTAATCAACAGCCGGCGAAAGGTTCCTCTCATGGAAGCCTTATCGGATTTTCTGATTCTATTGCATACCAGGTCGCGCCTATGATCAATCGCTCGTACACCACAGCCATCCGCTCAACCGAATATGGCATCTCATTTGATATCCACCATTCAACCAGTCCCAGTAAAGAGGAGACCATGTGGTTAGCCGCAATTTCAAATGGGACTATCTTTTCGCTCACCTGTCCTCTGTGATCGTCCAGGTGGTTCCGGACCATCTCGTTTAATTGTGTTTTTAGCTTGCGGGTAAACAACCTGCTTTCAAGTATGCCTTTGTACAGCAGGTGGTTTTCTCTGACATGCTCAAATAATCGATACCCTTCTTCTTCAAAATAATTATAAAGGCGGGTTTCCGGCTGCGACTCGAGTCCCTGGACAATTTCTTCAAATATGCCCAACATTAAATCGTCCTTCCCCTCGTAATGCCGGAAGTATGTAGCGTAACCGATATCCGCCCGGTCGGTGATATCACGAATTGTGATTTGATCAAACTCCTTCTCGCCGATCAATTCAAGCAAGGCTTGTTTCAATAACCGCCGGGTACGCACAACTCTCCTGTCCTCAGAATCCATTTTTTCCCTCTCGTTCAGCGATAAAAATAAACAAAATCTGCTTCATTTATGAGACATTTTTATGGAAATGTACCGTACGATACACTCGAAAAAATTTGCTGCTTGACAGTTGAAAGAAATTCCATATGATACATATTATTCACTATGATATATAGTATATCATTACAAGATTTTTTGTCAAGCAGCATTCCCACTGCCGAACCCGCACCCTACTCTCAAGGAGTGTTACTCCTTCTGAAATGAGATCGACACACTGTAAAGGTCAGGCAGGAGCCTGCTATTACTCGAAAAAATCTTCAAGGAGTAACACTCCTATCACATAGGAAACAAAAATAATCACCAAAAAGGAAATTTAAAATATGAACAACACCATAAGTCAACCCCAAACCCGCCTTAAATTCATTGGTACAAATTTATTACCAATGAAGACATTTTTAATCGTCTGGATCGGCCAGGTAATTTCGCTCCTCGGTTCGAGCATGACCGGTTTCGCGCTTGGGGTCTGGATCTTCCAGCAGACCGGTTCTGTTTTCAGCTTTGCCCTCACCCTGCTGTTTAATATGCTTCCCAAAGCGTTGATCTCTCCTTATGCGGGCGTTCTTGCAGACCGCCTGGACCGGCGCAGAATTATGATGCTGACTGATTTGGTAGCCGGCATTGCGACCATAACCGCAGCCTTCCTCTACATATCCGGAGGGTTATCCACCTGGCACATATATTTGCTGACTGCTGTGAATGCCGGCGCAAGCGCTTTTCAGAACCCGGCATTCAGCGCTTCTGTAACCCAGCTGGTTCCCAAAACGCAGTATGGAAGAGCAAACGGGCTGATCCAGCTTGGCCAGGGTCTCGGACAAGTGATCGCGCCGGTTATGGCTGGGACTCTAATCGGTATTTTAGGGCTGGGGAGTGTGCTGGTTATCGATCTACTTACCTTTTTGATTGCCATATTGACACTATTTGCAATTAGGTTCACGGTCACCCCTGCTGGGACAGAAACTTCCTTGAAGCGGGACGACACATGGTTTGCAGAATTGAACCAGGCGATTGGTTATCTGAGTGCCAGACCTGGGCTGCTGGGTTTGATGCTGGCTTTCACCCTAGTTAATTTTTTTGTGGGTACTGCAGAAGCGGTCCTTACTCCGATGGTGCTAAGTTTTACAACCCCGGATAAACTGGGATTAATTCTTACGACAGGCGGGGTCGGAATGCTTTTCGGAAGCGTTGCGATGACGGTTTACGGCGGGGGCAGACGTAAGGCATATGCAGCCTTCGGCGCATACACACTGATGGGTTTCGCAGTGCTTACAGCTGGATTGAAACAGTCTGTTCTGCTTATCAGCGTGGCAGTATTTATGGCGTTTTTTGCCCTCCCTACTGTGATGGGAGCCAGCCAGGCAATTTTCCAGGTAAAAGTCTCACCGAAAATCCAGGGCAGGGTTTTTGGTCTCCGGATCTTCCTTAACACAATTTCATTCGCCCTCGCTTATCTGGCTGGAGGCTACCTGGCGGAGGCGCTCTTTGAGCCGGCTATGGGGGTTGGCGGGCTGCTGGCGGACATGGTTGGAAGATTCCTCGGAATTGGTCCAGGGCGCGGGATAGGTCTGATGTTTGTTCTGATGGGGTTTTTAGCGATAGTCTCGGCGCTGGGCGCCTTTGCCCACCCGCGCATCCGGAGAGTGGAAATCGAACTGCCGGACAATTAAAATGAATGTGTTGAAAAAGCTGACCTGGATATAATCTCCCTTTACTTTTTAAAGTGTAAGAATTTATCTGAACTATTATGTTAAAAAACCTATTGAAAGGAGTGCCCTGAGATAAGCATAAACAAATTCCGCGTTGCCCTGACTGTCGATTATTTTGATCGGTCGGTCGCTTTCTTCCGGGATGGGGTAGTCTTAGAACCGGGTAAAATATCGACAGAGAACTGCATGGGTAGATATTCTTCGCCGGAAAAGCTGTCCTTGAAATCTTCAACCCCGATTATGCCAGTCCGATTAACCGGATTGAAGTCGGTGAAATGGTAAGCGGGCAGATCCGATCCGCGTTTGAAGTGCAAGATCTCCAGAAAGCGCTGGAGCGCACCTTGGAATATGGCGGGAATCTTGTGCACAAGCCGGTTCTTACCCCCTGGAATGACCTAAATGCCCGCATACAATCGCCAGAAAGGCTGCAGATCTCTTTTTATCAGGTACAAAAGGAGAGTTAAAACAGGGATATTTCTTGAGTTGAATTGAAAGTTATCCGAAAATTGAATTGAGAAAGGAGAAGCTCATGATTGGGGTCTTATTGGCAAAGAGGAATATTCCAAAAGCATTTGATGCCCTAAATAGAAAAGATATTAAAGAATTTCTCAAGGATTGGGCAGACGATGCTGTTATGATCTATCCCGGTGATGTACCCGGTGTAAGTGGTACATACAAGGGTAAGGTAGCGATCCGAGGATTCTACAAACATGAATTTGAACAATTTTCCAACATACATATAACCCCGATAAATATCGCGGTTACCAATATTTTTGATTTGAAAGGAAATAATGTTGTCGCTGTGAATTGGGTTGTTGATGTGACAAATATAGATGGATACCAGATCAATAACGGTGGTGTAACAATTATGAAATTTCAGGAAGGAAAATTAATTCATGCAAAAAATTTCGTATTTGACACCGGCGATCGTTTCAGGAAAATCTGGGGATATGGAAAGTGAAAAGAACTGACGGACAAATTAATCCTTATAAGAGTGGATTCCAGACAGGGATGTAGTAAAACCCGTAAAGGTACAAATAAACAAAAAAGGCTCGTCGATTAGGCGAGTCTTTTTCCTTATTAACAGTTCAAGAAATATTATTAAAATTTACCCCGCCCCGAGCGCTTTCATAAAACCCGCCATGCCCGCATCGGGACCTGTATCAAGGTTGTGATGGACGACGATTTTATTATCAGCGTCGAAACTTACCCTGCTGGTGTCGTAAGGGAAAATTATCTTTTTCCCCGTAGCAGGGATCACGCCCATGTTCATATCCGACATGTCAAAATCGTTTTCAAATGTTCCTACGAAGCGCCCCTTGACCACAACATCTTCACCGTCCTGGCGGAGTTCTTCAACTTCGAATGACATGTCGGGGAAGGAAGCCCTCAAAATCTCACCCATTCCGAACCAGGTTTGTTTGTCATACGGTTGCCCGCCAATCGAATCCGTCGCCTGAAAATTTTCGGCTATATAACTTTGGGTTTCCTCTGGCGGGGCATCAAAATTCATCGCCTTCTTGACAATCTCAACTTTATCCATTTTAAATTTTCTCCTTTAGCGAATAGGCGCAGTTCAAATATTTGAACTGTTTGTTATGACTATAATAAGTAATTATACACTATTTTTATCTTTATTATCTTAATATATCATGGGTATTTCCCCTGCTGGCTACAACTATTAATAACCGATGGATTCCAGAAATCCTGCATACCCCACTCAAGCCATCTAATCCGACAGCATTTAAAATATAACCAAAGTTTTTAACCAGATTTTCAGGCTGTATAATAAAAATGTAGACGGGCTGGTGATTAATCCACCTTAAAAAATCACACACAGGTTATCAATTGGATCAAATCTACTTTGCGCTTATTATCGCCGTTTCCTGCTTTGTCCAGGCGGTAGCTGGTTTTGGCTTACCGATGGTCGCCACGCCCTTCCTAGCGGCTTTATTCGGAATCCGGACTGCGGTCCCATTGATGGCGGTTGTTATCCTTGAACTTCAAGTCATTATGATCATTCGTTACCGCCGATCGTTGGACGCCCGCTCAGTGCTGCGGATTTCTGCCTCAGCTCTTCTGGGCATTCCAGTCGGGGTGGTCTTCCTTTCACGTGTCCCCGAATCGATCACTTTAACGATACTTGGTTTGATCCTCATTTTTTACGCCTTATACTCCTTCCTGAACTTACCAGTACCCGCCCTCAAGAATCCGAACTGGGCTTTTCTGTTCGGTTTTTTCAGCGGGCTGGGAGGCGGGGCATATAACATGGCTGCCCCTCCAATGATCCTTTATGGTGACACCCAGCGCTGGGAGCCGGGTCTATTTAAAGGCAATCTGCAGGGCTGCTTTCTGATCATCACAATCGCGGCGATCGTGTCCCACTTTCTGAACGGCAGTCTGGGAGAGGATGTTCTGCTGAAAAGCGCCTTGGCAATCCCTTTTGTACTGCTGGGAGCATTTGCTGGTTTTCACCTGGATCGTTTTATCAACCCGGGGATTTTCCGAAAAATCGTCCTGGCTCTGTTACTGGCGCTGGGCATCAACCTCGCACTGGTTTGGAAAGGATAGTAAAACATGGGAATTAAGAAAATTGTGGAGATCTTTCAGAATCCGATCTCCACATGAGCTTCAACAATCTTCCTCTATGTGCAATTCCTATGAATTTGGTGTACCTGGATTCAATTCACACAGCGTAAACTCTACCCACAGCCCCCACTAATTGGAGCGCGCTTAAGCTCGAGCTTGACCTTGGGCGTGTAGATCAGCTCGACGCTCTCAGCATCCGGTTCAGCAGCCGGGTTGCGCGAGCCTAGGGCAGAATCAAAGATGTAGCATAGCTGGTCATCGCCCGCGCCGCTGTTTAAGGTTTTGGTCAGATCGTCATCCCCGAAGGTGGCAATCCAGTTATTGATCCCGCCCTCGAGAATATACACATTTGGGACGCTTTCCGCCACTAGGTATTTCCAGGCATCCGTTGCGGCGGTTTCATCATTGCTCATGGTAACGAAGACCGTGTTAGCTGGTTCAAAGTGCAGGTCGGATACGATACCCTGCAATTCATTAATAGGGATATGTCTGGCATCCAGGATATGGAACAGGTTGTAATCCATTTCATCGCGTACGTCCAGCATAATTATCTTGATCTGGTTATCGTGGATCAGGTCCAGCAGTTCCCCAGGATGTATCTGCACCTGGCGTTCATCCAGCAGGGCTTGTTTCTCACCTGATATGCTTGCCCAGCGTTCATTGTTGGTTGGCTGACCGGCAATCACCAGGGCAACCGCAATCGCGACCAGAGCGCCTGCTGCTGCATAGCGCCACTTTGGGGCTTTGCTGGGGTCTTTTTTACCGAATATTTTCTCAAGCTGCTCAGCCCCGAAGAACATAAACAGCGCCATCAGGACTACCCCCAAAACCACCCATCCGGTTGGCACGCCAAATAACTGCGGCAGCGTAAAACGCCCCAGGTAAGAGGAATACCAGAAGGTGGAAAAATTACTGACCGTTTCGCCAAACAAGAATATGCCGAAGAAAACTCCCAGAGTGAAGAAAATCGCATCCAATTTTAGTGTCGCCGAACCGACGAGCGATGTGCCCGGTCAGAATCCACCGATAATAAAACCGACCCCCATGATCAGCCCGCCAACTATCCCCGGCCATAGGTAAGTCGGGTTGACCCAGATCAGGTTATAGTCCAGCAAGCCTAGGGCGGTGGCGCTGAAGATCAGCACCATGGCGGTGATGATTGCCCCGAACATCACTTTAAGAACCGTCATATCCCGGAAGTAAAACTGGGCAGCCAGTTTGCGCGAATTGCCAAACCCGGCCATCTCAAGCACATTACCGAATGCAAAGCCGATCAGCAGGTAAACCAGGTAAACGCCGAATGGTGCAAAATACTGTGATAAAGGTAAGGGGAAAAGGGTCATTATTTAGCTCCTCATAACCACAACTTGCGCACAAAATAAGCCAGGGCGTAGGCGCCAGCGAACACAGCAAACATAAACGCCCAACTTCCCACTGATAACACTGCCCCACCGGAAAGAGCCTGACCGGAGGTGCAACCTCTTGCAAAGCGGGCGCCGTAGCCCATGAATGCCCCGCCCACAAACGCTGTTACCCAGCGCAGTTTGACTGGCATGCGCGGGCCTCGGTTTGTCTCCACTTGAATCCGCCCGTTGCGCCATCCGGATACAAATCCTCCCAATACGACGCCAATTGTGACCCAAACTACCCAGCTGTCCAGGGGGTTTTTGTCCCCGCCTGCCATCTCCAGCAGGTACGGCGTACGGTCAACATGATCCGGAGCAATTGCGTCTTGAACCACTACCAGAAGGCGGTTCATCCCTCCAGAAGCCCCCAAACCGCTGCCGGTGATGAAAAAGGCTAAAAAAAGCACCACGCCCAGCAGGATGCCGGCAAGGTAAGGGTTGATGTAAGCTTTAGTCTCGCGGCGCAGGTTGATTCTGGTTTTGGTTTTTGCCGCCGGTTTTACGGCATCTTGAGTAGATGTATAGGTCGTCATGATCCTGTCAATTCCTCCTGGATGGGATTGGTATGGCTTTCCAGCTCCTCCCAACCCATAATCATGGATTTTATGCCAGCGGTTGCGCTGTGCCCGGTCGTGGTCAGATAGACGTGCAACACCACAAAGGATGCGAACAGCCAGGCAACCAATGTGTGAAACGGCGCAAGGAACGGCAGCCCCCCAAGCATCACCACGATCTCCGGCCAGCGCTGTGCTCCCCACATGAAAATCCCGGTGAGGATTTGCAGCGGCAGCAGGATATTCAGAATCGCGATATACGTTACCTGCTGGAGGGGATTTAATTTCCTTTCAGGTGTTTTTTCTACCGGGTGTTTTTCGCCGTGGAATATACCGTTCAGATAATATTTCGCCTGAAGAATTGTTTGGTTAAAAAAGCCGTGCGGCTCGGGGATAAATTGTTTGATCTCTCCGCTCGCGAGGTGGTAAAAAGCTGCCAGGGCTGCGTTTGCAACCAGAATAAAAGCCAGTACATTATGCACCAATACCACATACCTGAAGCTGAAGATGCCGAAGATATCCGGCTTGTGAATGATCAAACCGGTGAAAATCAATCCCAAGATAAGGGCAGTTTGCAGCCAGTGCCACAGCCTTTCGTAAACCGTGTACATATAGACCTGTTCAAGTTCCGGTTCTAGGTGTGCCCGGCGGCGGGTGCTGAAAAAACGGAAGCCGGCGTGAACCATTATGCCAGCCAGTGTGGCAAGGAAGATCAGCGCGCCCAGCCTGTCAACCCAGTCAACATGATCATGCCCCAAGATGTAAAAACCGGAGCTGCTTCCACTTTCCGATCCCTGACTCCGCGGCAGGTAGTACAATTCGCCTGTTTCAGATACATTAAGAATACCAGCCATCGAAACGGACGGATCGCTCACGAAATCCGGCATAACACCCCCCGGCAAACGGTCGGATAGCAGCATTGGCGCATTAATCCTTGATTCGTCCGAGTGGCAGGTGCGGCAGTCTTTGATCGCCCATCCTTCATGGGTGACGGTGTGGTTGATGCTGTACGGCTGGATTTCACCCTGGATGCGTGGGTTATCAAGGCCAATTTCAACCAGCCGGGACTTGATTAAATTTTCTTTTACCTGATTGTCGATAACCAGTTCGGCGGTTTCGAGCTCCCCGTTTGCATTCTTGTCAAATATTTCCAGAATCTCTTCAGGGTAGGAGCCATCCACCAGCCAGACCGCGCTCAGATCACGCTGGGAAACCGGGCGCGGCGGGTCGCCGTAGACCCAGAACCAGGAGCTGATTATATTGTGCGGCGTTAGAGAAGTGCCTCCCAAGCCGTTATCACGCGGCAAAAGAACTGGTTCGAATCCGGTGATGAAAGCTTCGCTGAAGGTGTCGCCCTGCCCCTGCATCCCGCGGCAGTTTACCTGCGGACTATAGTCCGGTTTGAGAACAGTCCAGTCGTAATACAGCCTAGCTGGGGCATACATTTTGGGGACATGGCAGGATTCGCAGCTCAAAGCTTGGGTGTGGCGCTCCTTATATGGCAGCCAGTCATGGCTAGCCTGGATGCTGTGGCATGACTCGCAGCGCCGCAGGGTGTTGTCTAATTCAGGCGCCAGACTCCCCTGGGCGCTCTGACCTTTTGCGAACTGGTGCAGCGGTCGGTACAGGTACTCGCCCAGGTCAATCCGGCGCGGGTCAAACAGCAAACTTTCGGGCTTCTTCTCGCCCGATTCCTGGTAATAAACTGGGTTGTTGAGTGAGTAATGGCAGTCTGTGCACCGCAGCACTCTTTCAGCATGGATATCCCAGGAACGGTTGAGTTTTTCCTTATCGGCGATATTCAATCCGGATGTGGAAATGCGCTGGGGCGAAAAAATCTGCCCGGTGGTGATTGTGCTCCACTGTTCCGGGGTGCAGGCGTACATCACCAGCGGCGTCTGGGCGTCGACATGCACCAGACCATGGCACAAACCGCAGTTCTCATTACTAGGCTCCTGTATCCGGATATAATCCGATTTTACTTCCCCACTATCTGTAAAAGCCTCTTTATTCCATTCCCATTGGTCTCCATTTTTTTCCACAATTCCCGAGCCTGATAGGGTGGCAGTGTTAGCCCAGCTGAAATCTCCTTTATGCAGTGTCTCTATACGGGCGGTATTGTCCGGCTCGTAGGTGTGGCACAGGAAGCAGTTCATCTCGACCACGCCCGATTCGCCCCAGTCCCAGGGAACCAGTTCGCCACTTTCGGAATCTACGATGTTCGTCTCCGGGTTCCCTTCCTGAGGTTTGAGATCTGCAAGCGGTTCGCCTTCCCGGCTGGTGACCGCCGGTCCGCCGCCAGCATGGCGGGCGCCGAAGAGCTGCAACCATTCCGGGGTGGTTAGATCAACCCTTTCGTCCCCATCCGGTGATAGATAACGGTACATGATCGGATTCCAGTTGCCGAAAAGCCCCGGACTTGTATCCCATGGTCTTCCGGTGAGCGTGCTTCCTGGCGGTCCATAGGAAGATAATCCCACATCGCTGTGAAAACTGTGCTTTTCAATAAATTCTGTATCGTGGCAGCTTTTACAGGTCTGCATGGTGGAGATCGGCCCACCAGAGTCGAGCACGTTCTCACCAGCTTCATTTAACAAAGGGAAATTTGGGTGAAGGTCAGGTTCATCCGCCGCAGCTGGTTGGACAGCCAGCGCAATAAGCGCCATCAAGAAAAACAACCTTGATACCCAAGTAAATAACGACTTTTTCCAGACCAAACCCAACTTCACGCCAGTCATTGTCTATCCCTTCCTATTGCGATTCTGTTGGCAGGACATGCCGGCCACCCCAGCGAAGCGGGTCGCCGAAATAATCGAGCCCTATCCAATCCATCCGGCTCTCTTCCCCGTGGCAGTCGGTGCACTGCAGGGCATTCTCTTTGGGCGCTACCATGTGCGATAGCGGCCAGTACATCTCGGTTGGGGCGAAACCGTAATCCCCGCTGTAATCCAGCCCCACCGCTTCAGAACCCAGTCTGGCTGCAAGGTCCCAGTCGAATTCAGTCCAGTATCCACCCTCTCCAACCGTTTTGGGTTGGAGCAGGTAATTATGCACCTTATCATATATCTGGTTGGCGCGATGTACTTTAAAAGGCCAGATTTTTGCGTCCGGATCATTAATACCACCCTTGGGTTTGTTCAGAACCGTGGTCTCCCCTGGATCGATCTTATCCCCGAGCAGATAGCGGTAAGCGTTACCGTTTGACCAGTAATACTCGGGCATAAAATCTTCTTCATAGACAAAGCTTCCCTTGATTTTCAGGTATGAGTGCTCATCTTCAGGTAAATCCTGTCCGGCGGAAGACCAGTCCCAGTGCATTTTTGTGGGGTCCCTGACTGCCCCCTGCGGTATGTGGCAGGTTTGGCAGGCAACAGTACCAGTATGGGCGTTGATACGCTCGTCCTCGTGCAGGTCCTCTTTATGGCAGTCAGTGCAGAAGACTTGGTTATTATTTTCCACACTGACCGACATGGCTCGCCCGCGGATATTGTGATCCACAGTCTTATGGCAGTCGGTGCAGTTAAAATCATGGCGCCCCATGTGCACGTCTATCGTTTCGGTCGGGAAGAACAGGCTGCCGTCCAGGTCGCCGTGTTTAACCGCATTGCCGCCGCCGCCGTTGAAATGGCAGCCTCCGCAGTTTGAACGCGTTGGCTTGGCGACGCTTTTCGCAACTACCAACAGGTCCACATCGCTGTTTGGTAAGCCGGAGTTGCTTTTTACATATGTCCCGGTCTGGTCGTGACAGACCAGGCAGTCGATGTTGTCTTGGTTGTTAAAGTCAAAGTCCGCGTCATCCCAACCGTAACCGGCATGGCAGCGGGTGCAGCCTTCCCAGTTGGATTGAATGCCGATGCAGAAATTGTTGATCTGGTTCTTTTTACCGATCGTAACCGGTTCATCTCTGCCGTCCACCATTACCGGATCCCCCTCCCATTTCCAGTGGACCGTTTCCAATACCTGCTGCCCGGCATCCGGGTGGCATTCCAGACAGGCTCTGGTAACTTCCTGGCCGCTTTCAAATGGTCCCTGAATGATATCCTGGTGGCTTACCTCGGGCACTTCCGGCTCGATGGAAGCCCAGGGTTCATCCTCCGGCTGGGGCTCAGCGGATACAAGGGATAGGATCGGTACAACTATTATCAAAAAAGTGACTACCAGACCGACAACCCAGATGTATTTAAAATCTTTCATTCTTTGCTCACAGTTATGTTATCTGTTGTGTAATCGTATTGATCTGTTTGCGGCTCCCCGGGAGCAATATAAAAGTTGGAATGGAAAAACGCTTGTCAATCAAGAACGCTTGACTGCAGCACCAGCGATTCGCGCAGTATAGCGCGCATAGACTCGAGCACTTCAATGATTTCCGGGTACGCCAGCCGGTAGTTGACGCTCTGCCCGTCTCTCTCAGCGGAAACCAGAGAACTGTTTCGCAAAATCGCAAGGTGACGTGAGACCGTTGGTTGGGGAAGTTCCATCAATTCAGCCAGCGATGACACGTTGTGCGATTGCTCTTTTAGGATATAAAGGAGCTGAATCCGGGTGGGATCGCCCAACGACTTGCAGATCTTGTCGTGCAGAAGTCGCAGTTCTTCGATTGTTGGATATTCCATTCTCGTTCCTTTTAATGTATTCGCATATTCGAATAGGTCATTGAGTATATTCTATGCACTTCCCTTTTTGAAGCGTAGTTTGTAATATGTTCCGGCGACATTTGTAATAGTGGCGGTACGCTTTGAAATTACTTATATTTCAATATTTATTCTCTCTCAGATCTTCCAACAGGGTCTTCCCTGTGTGCAACCAAATTCACGTAAATTAATTCCTTGTAGGGATCTAAGTGCGGTTCGCAGCTGTCGTTGAACAAGTAACCCTTGCCGGATGGTTTGAATGGCGATTCTGCAAAAACCCAAAAAACAGCATAGTATAATCCGGGCGAACACACAGGAGGAGCTATGCGTTTTGGATATTTTGACGACCAGCGCCGGGAGTATGTGATCACCCGGCCGGATACGCCGTTGCCCTGGATCAACTATCTGGGAAGCCAGGACTATATCGCCCTGATCTCGAACACCGCTGGAGGTTACTCGTTTTATAAAGACGCCAGCTTGCGGCGCATTACCCGCTACCGCTACAACAACGTGCCGCTTGACAGCGGTGGGCGTTATCTTTACCTGCGCGACAGGGAAACCGGCCAGTTCTGGTCACCGACCTGGCAGCCTACCCGCATGAAACTGGACTCCTATTCATGCCGGCACGGGCTTGGCTATACCACCATAAGCTCAATTTTTACAGGTATCAAAACTGAGATTCGCTATTTCGTGCCGGTTAGCGAGAACTTGGAGGTCTGGGATGCAGTATTTTCCAACCAGCGCGATGAAGCCGCTCAGCTCGACATCTTTTCCTGCCTTGAATTTGCCCTGTGGGACGCCCGCGATGACGCCACCAATTTCCAGCGCAACCTCAGCATTGGTGAGGTTGAAATTGAAGACGGTGTAATCTATCACAAAACCGAATACCGCGAGCGCCGCGATCATTTCGCCTATCACGCCTGCTCCGAGCCTACCGCCGGATACGACACCCAGAGAGGGGACTTTCTGGGTCCCTACCGGGGTTGGGAAAATCCGATCGTGGTGGAAAGGGGCGCCTGCACGGGTTCAATCGCTCACGGCTGGGCTCCGATCGGATCGCTGCAAATAAATATACCTCTCTCTCCAGGCGAGACCAGGCGGGTCATCTTCCTGCTGGGCTATCGAGAAAATCCCAGGGAGGGTAAATTTGACCCGCCCGGTTCCAACAAACTCAACAAGCATACAGTCAAACCGGTTATCCAGCGCTTCCTCGATCCACTCCAGGTCGATGCGGCTTTTGAGGATTTAAACCTGCATTGGGAGGGCTTGCTGGGAAAATTCAGGGCAGATACGCCGGACTTACACACGGACCGATTGGTTAATATCTGGAACCCGTACCAGTGTATGGTCACCTTCAACCTCTCCCGGTCGGCTTCTTACTTCGAATCAGGCGTCGGGCGCGGGATGGGTTTCCGCGATTCCTGCCAGGACCTGCTGGGGTTTGTGCACATGGTGCCTGACCGGGCTCGCCAGCGCATTCTGGACCTGGCGGCTACACAGCTCGAGAATGGAGGCGCCTTCCACCAGTACCAGCCGCTCACCAAGCGCGGCAATGACGCCGTCGGCAGCAATTTCAATGACGATCCGCTCTGGCTCCCACTGGCGGTTACCGCATATATCAAGGAGACCGGCGACTTTTCAATACTGGAAGAGCAGGTTCCGTTTGAGAATAAACCGGGCACCGAAAAATCGCTTTACGAGCACCTGAGGCACTGCCTGGACTACACTCTCGCCCGCCTGGGACCACACGGTCTGCCTTTGATCGGAAGGGCGGATTGGAACGACTGTTTGAACCTTAACACGTTTTCGGAACAGCCGGGGGAATCCTTCCAGACCACCACCTCCCGCGACGGCAAGACAGCCGAGTCGGTATTCATCGCTGGGTTGTTTTGCCTGGCAGCCAGGGAGATGGCACAGCTTGCCGGTCAGGTCGGGAAGGCTTCTGATGAAATTAAATACAACCAGGCTGCCGCCGAAATGGGACAAACCACTCTCAAGCATGGCTGGGACGGGGAATGGTTCCGGCGGGCTTACGACGATTTCGGTCAGCCAGTAGGCTCCATAAATAACCAAGAGGGGCGCATATTCATCGAACCACAGGGCATGTGCGTCTTAGGCGGCATCGGAATTGAGCAAGGTCTGGCGGAGCAAGCGCTCGACTCGGTTGCAGAACACCTTGCGACCCCCCACGGGATCGTGCTCAACCAGCCTGCTTACCAGAGTTACCATCTGCAGCTGGGCGAGATCAGCTCATACCCTCCCGGTTATAAAGAAAACGCCGGCGTGTTCTGCCACAACAACCCTTGGATAATGATTGCAGAAACGCAGATCGGGCGCGGGGATCGGGCCCACGACTATTACACCCGCATAAACCCATCCGCCCGGGAAGCGATCAGCGAGCTGCACCGCTGTGAGCCGTATGTTTATGCCCAGATGATCGCCGGCAGGGACGCCTTCACTCCCGGAGAAGCCAAGAATTCCTGGCTGACAGGCACCGCGGCTTGGAATTTCGTTGCTGTAACCCAATGGATACTCGGAATCCGTCCGGATTACAACGGGTTGGTCATCTCCCCGGTTATCCCTTCAAACTGGGACGGATTCGAAATTCAGCGCGTTTTCAGGGGAGTCCGGTATAACATCCGGGTAGAAAGGATGGGCACCGGTAATGAAATCCTGTTGGAGATGGATGGTGAAAGAATCGACGGGAACCTTATCCCGCTGCCCGAAGCCGGAACTGGAGAGGCTGCTGTCACGGTTAAGATTGGAAAGAAAAAATCGGGGTAACCCGAGTCATTCGAATCTGCCCGTTACACCGTCCTCGGCTGGTCTGTGGATGACATCCAGGAAAGCCTTTAAGGGTTTAAAGAATAGGGGGTTGAATTTGAAAAGTAACCGGGATTAAACAGCGACGAGCTGGGTATTCCCACTTATCCGAACAGAGACTGGGTCACCTGGATTAAAGATCCGGAAGGAAATATACTGCCCCTGACCCTGTAGGTTTAACTGCTTTTATTCTTTCCTGCAGCCAATTTTTAAATTAAATTTATCTGCTGATATTGACTTATTGGGATTCTGTTGTAAAATTATCATGACAAATTTAGTCTAAATAGTCCCCTTAGCGCCAGCTATTACACCAGCAAAGGAAAGTTCACCACCTGCCTACGTCTGCGCGTTTCTTATGATTTGAACAACTGGATATTAATATGACAAATGATTCTGAAATTAGAAAACTGGAATTAGAACTCGAGAACGCAAGGCGAGAGATCGCCCGCCTGGGCTCATTCCCAGAACTTAATCCGGCTGCCATCATCGAAGTTGACCTTGATAAAAATGTCACTTACGTCAATCCGGCTGCTAACAAGATGTTCCCAAACTGCTGTGAGATTATTTTTGATACCATCCTGCTGCAGGACCTGGATTCGATCGTTAAAACCCTGCGAAGCGAAAACAGGTTCTCGGAAATGCGTGAGATTAAACTGGATAACACCTGGTACCAGCAGGTGATCCACCTTGTGCCGGACAGCGACCGCATCCGCTGCTTCATTATCGACATCTCCGAGCGCAAAAAAGCCCAAGAACTGCTTCAGCGCCAGAATGAATACCTGGCTGCACTCAACGCGACAACCCTGGGACTGATGAGCAGGCTCGATATTAATGAACTGCTGGGGGATATTGTGACCAGGGCCGGGGGGCTTTTAGGGACCATGCACGGCTTTGTTTTCCTGATGGACGGGGATGAACTGGAACAAAAAGTCGGCATAGGCGCTTTTGCCGAGACAATTGGGGTGCGCCTTCAGCCCGGTGAAGGGGTATCCGGGAGGGTCTGGGAGACAGGTGAAGCAACCATGGTGGCTGATTACCGCTCCTGGGAGCACCGCCACCTCCGAATCTCGGAACTGGAAATCAAAGCGGTTGCAGCCGCTCCGCTGATATCCGGCGAGGATGTGATCGGGACAATCGGTATGGCTTTTCACGCCGATTCAGGCCGAAGGTTCGAAGATGCCGAGATGGAACTTCTTAACCGCTTCGCGGAACTGGCCTCGCTGGCACTGGATAATGCCATGCTGTTCACCGAAGCCCAGCAGGCGCGTAAGACAGCTGAAGCCGCTAATGAGGCAAAAAGCGCATTCCTGGCGAACATGAGCCACGAAATCCGCACGCCGATGAACGCTATCATCGGCATGACCAGCCTGCTGAGAGAAACGGAACTGGATGACGAGCAGCGTGATTATGTCGAAACCGTCCGCCAGAGCGGAGAAGCACTGCTGACGATTATCAACGACATCCTCGATTTCTCAAAAATTGAAGCCGACCGCCTGGAACTTGAGTACCAGCCATTTGACCTGCGCGAATGTATTGAAAGTGCCCTGGATTTGCTGGCGCCTTCAGCTGCCAAAAAAGGTCTCGACCTGGCGTATATCATCCACAAGCCGGTCCCAGAAGCCATCAAAGGGGACGTAACCCGCCTGCGGCAGATCATGGTCAATCTGCTCAGCAATGCGGTCAAATTCACCGAAAAAGGGGAGGTGCTGCTATCCGCCTCCCTTCAGGAGTTCTCCAGCCCGGTCCAGGATAAAGACCTTGAATCATCCACCCTGCATTTCACTATCAAAGACTCCGGTATAGGCATCCCCCGCGACCGGATGGACCGCCTGTTCCATTCTTTCAGCCAAGTAGACGCCTCCACAACCAGGCGTTTCGGAGGCACCGGTCTTGGACTTGCCATCAGCCGCCGTTTGAGTGAACTGATGGGCGGCACCATGTGGGTCGAGAGTGAGCTCGGGGTAGGTTCGACCTTTCATTTTACGATCCGGGCTAAACCTGCCCCTGCACCGGAGCGAGCTTACCTGGACGAAATCCAGCCCATCCTGGAAGGCCGCAGTGTTCTGGTGGTGGACGATAACGCAACCAATCGGCGCATCCTCAAACGCCAGCTCGAAATGTGGCAGATGATACCGCATACAACCAGCTCCCCATTTGAGGCGCTTGAATTGATTAAAAACGGAGGCCAATTTGATGTTGCAGTCCTGGATATGCAGATGCCGGAGATGGATGGTCTGAAACTGGCGAGTGAAATCAGGGATCTCTCAACACCCGCCTCCAAGCTGCCGCTTATCATGCTGACCAGTCTGGGAAGACGGGAAGTCAATCAGGAAGCCGGTGATTTCGCGGCTTTCCTCAACAAGCCTATCAAACCCTCCTCGCTTTTTGATACTATAGTTGGAATCATCACCGGCAAACCTACCAGGGTGATGCGCAGGAAAGAACAAGATGAACCAAAATTCGATGCCGGGATGGGAAAACACTCACCCTTGCGCATCCTACTGGCGGAAGACAACGCCAACAACCAGAAACTGGCGACCCTGATCCTTAAACGGCTTGGCTACAGCGCTGACCTGGCAGGAAACGGGTTTGAAGCGCTTCAAGCGCTAAAGCGCCAGGTCTACGATGTCGTGCTTATGGATGTCCAGATGCCAGAAATGGACGGTCTTGAAGCGACTCGCCGGCTTCGGGTTGAGCTCCCGGACGAGCGCCAGCCGCGTGTGATCGCTATGACCGCCAACGCCATGCAGGGCGACCGAGAGATGTGCCTTGAAGCCGGGATGGACGATTATGTCAGCAAACCGATCCGGATTGAAGAATTGGTAAAAGCATTAAGCCTGGTTATTCCCCTGAACAGCGACGAGGTCGAAAAATCAACCGCGGGTCCGGTTTCAAGAGATGGAAAACCAGGTGCCTCACCAGGTTCAACCCGCGCCAGCCTGCCTTCAGCCAATGATGTGCTCGACCCTGAAGGTCTGAATCGTTTGATGTCAAACCTGGGAGGCGAGTTTGAATTTCTGGAGGAACTGATCGAGACATTTCTAGAAGATGCGCCACAACTGATCCATGAATTGAACCAGGCGGTCGAAAAAGAAAACCTCCCCGAAGTGCATCGCCTGGCGCACAGCCTTAAATCAAACGGCGCCGATTACGGCGCGGCGCGTTTTACCGAACTGTGCAGGGAGCTCGAAATCTCAGCCAGGTCAGGAAGCTTGAACGGCGCCTCAGGACTGGCTGAACAGATCACCAACGAATACGCTTTAGTGGAAAGCGCCCTAAAATCAATACTGGAAAAAGGCGCTCTTTAAAAACAGCGATTATCGCAAATAAAGATTTGCCGGATTGGTTGGTTATTAAGAGGAGAAAGTGTTTTTTATGGCAGAAGGAACAGGTCGCATTCTGGTGGTAGACGACAATCGGATGAACCGCATAAAACTCTCCCGCAGCCTTGAAAACCAGGGCTACGTCGTTGGATTGGCGGAGGGCGGCCAGCAAGCTCTTGATATGCTCAACCAGGATGTTTTTGATGTCGTACTGCTCGATATTATCATGCCGGAGATGGACGGTTTTCAGGTACTGGAGAAAATTAAATGCGACCCGAACCTGCGCGAT
The DNA here is from genome assembly GCA_046259385.1 of Anaerolineales bacterium. Classification (GTDB taxonomy): domain Bacteria; phylum Chloroflexota; class Anaerolineae; order Anaerolineales; family UBA4823; genus CAVWDI01. The sequence goes on along the minus strand of JBJYWI010000232.1, from coordinate 3,099 downwards.
ATACCGGTAATTGTCATCTCCGCGCTGGATGAAACGGAAAGCGCAGTACGCTGCATTGAAATGGGAGCGGAGGACTATCTGCCAAAATCTTTTGATCCGGTCCTGCTGCGGGCGCGCCTTGGAGCCAGCCTCCAGAAGAAAAGGCTCCGTGATCTTGAAAAAGCCTATCTCGAACAGGAAATGACCCTCCGCCAGAATGAAAAGCTGGCGACAATTGGCCGTTTGAGCGCCGGCATGGCTCACGAATTGAACAACCCAAGCGCGGCAGCCAGCCGGGGTGCCAAGAATATCGCCCTGATCCTTCCAGAACTGCTGCAGGCATATGTTCAGCTCATTGAGAAAAACCTCAAAGACGAGCAATTAAACCGCCTGCTAGAGCTTGACAGCATGGCAGCGGAAAAAGTCAGGAACCCCATCAATATCGACCCTATGACCCGCAGCGATCTGGAGGCGGAACTTGAAGAATGGCTGGGATCAAGGTCAGTTGACAATTCATGGGATGTTGCGCCGAAACTGGTCAAACTGGGGCTGGATGAATCAGAACTTGAGGGCAAATTTTCCGTATACGACCGATCGCAGTTCCCCGCGGTGATTCAATGGTTGAACTGCACCTGCGAGATCTACCGTATCTCAACTGACATATCCAGGACGACCGGACGCATCTCGGACATCGTAAACGCCCTGAAAGTATACACTTTCCTCGATCAGGCGCCGGTTCAGAGTGTGGATATCAATACCGGATTGGACAGCACTCTCACCATCCTGAAGAGTAAGCTAAATGGGATCGCAGTCAAACGCGATTACGAAAAAAGCCTCCCAAAAATTGAAGCGTACGGCAGTGAATTGAACCAGGTCTGGACGAACCTGATCGAAAATGCAATTGAGGCATTGAATGAAAGTGGTGAGATTCGCCTTATAACCCGCCTTGAGGGGGATTGGGTATTGGTCGCAGTCGAAGACACCGGCCCTGGCATCCCAGGCGATATCCAATCAAAAATCTTCGACCCCTTCTACACAACCAAGCCGGTCGGTCAGGGTACAGGCCTGGGCTTGAATATTTCCCACAACATCATCACCCAAAAACACCGCGGCAGGATTGAGGTTGAATCACAGCCCGGAAAAACTCGTTTTGAGGTGTGGTTGCCATTAAGCAGAGAGATGAACATCCCGGGTATTTGATAACAGTAAAATCACAAACAAAAGTCAATCAAGGTGTGAAATCCCCTTTCCGGCGAGGGCGAATAGATTCTTTACCATTATTTGGAATTTGGTAACAAAGGAGGTAACTCACAATGCCAACTTTTTTAGATATTCACAGAGATGTGGATGGTTGAACTCCCGAAGCAGTTGGGGAGGCTTATAGAAAGGACCTCAAAGCCCAAGAAAAATGTGAGGTCAAATACCGCAAGTACTGGCAAAACGATAAAGAAGGTACCGTCTTCTGTCTCGTCGAAGCACCCTGCAAAGAAGCAGCTGAAAAAATCCACCGGGAAGCGCATGGATTTGTGGCTGATGAGATCAACTAAGTTTCAGAAGGTGAATAAATAAATATCTCGTTTCTGCAAACGTTGGATTGCAGAGGCTCAATTCAGATTGTTTTGCTATGGGTTTTTCTTAGTGTAAAAAGTAGTTATCTCCGGTGTATAATCAGCTCCAATTATTCTTTTCAATTGTTGAATTTTTAAAACCTTTATATCGGATAAGGGTTAAATTGAATATGGAGGTGGAAAATGCCGGAAATTAAAATCGTAACTGACAGCACCGCGAATCTTTCCCTGGAATTTATAAATAACCATGGAATAAAGGTTGTTCCATTAAATATCCACTGGGGTGAGGAAACCTCAAAAGACGGGGTTGATATTACCCCAGCGCAGTTCTATGCCCGCTTAATAAAATCGGACGAGATACCGAAAACTTCCCAGCCTTCCATGCAGGAATTCCTGAACGCATACCAGGAAATCGCCCCGGGATGCGAGGCGATTATTGCCCCGATTATTTCATCTGGAATCAGCGGCACGTTCGATTCCGCCACTTCGGCCCAGTCTGAATTTACGGAAGTGCCCTTAGAAGTTGTCGACACCAAGGAGACTGCCGCCGGTCTTGCACTGGTTGTAATCGCGGTGGTCAAGGCAATCCAGGAAGGGAAGAGCCTGGCGGAAGTTAAAGCTGTCGCAGAGGATGTATCCAGCCGGGTCAGGTTTTACTTCATGGTTGACACGCTCGAATACCTGCACAAGGGCGGGCGTATCGGCGGGGGCAGACGCTTTCTGGGCTCCGCCCTGAACATCAAGCCGATCCTCTACCTGGATGACGATGGCAAAATAGAAGCGCTCGAACAGGTCCGAACCAAGAAAAAAGCACTCGCCAGGCTGGTTGATCTTGCAGTTCAGGAAGCCGCTGGCAGGCCTGTGCATATCGGCATCATCCATGCCGACGCTCTCGCCGACGCCGAAGAATTTAAGAGCCAGCTCGCAGAAGCAGTTGACTGTAAATACCTTGAAATCTACGACCTCAGTCCCGTAATCGGTGTCCATGTCGGACCCGGTACGGTTGGGATTGCCATTTACGCTGAGGTCTGAAAATTGACTCTCTTTTTCGCCCTTGGCTCTTTTTTGGGCGGTCTGGCGGTTATACTGGGCGCATTTGGAGCCCACGGGCTGGCGGATAGGCTGACACCCGACCGGCTCGCCAACTTCGAGATTGCGGTCCGCTACCAGATATACCACTCGTTGGCTTTGCTTGCAGTCGCTCTGGCGCTCGCTTATTTCCCCGCGCCAGCAAAATACCTTCAGATCGGTGGCTGGCTTTTTTTCGCAGGTATCCTGCTCTTTTCGGGCAGCCTGTATGTCCTGTCAATAACCGGTATCAGCTGGCTAGGCGCTGTAACTCCTTTCGGAGGGGTCGCCTTCGCGCTTGGCTGGTTGATGCTGCTGCTCGCAGCCTGGCAGGCGCGCTGAAAAGGGCGGCTTTGAACAGGCGCCCTTTCAACTGCTTCAGAATCAATGAGATAGACTAACCTGGTTTCTTAACCCTTGTAGCACAAGCGGGGATTCCTTGCCGCCGCGGTTTCATCCAGCCGTGATACCGGTGATATATGCG
>JBJYWI010000231.1:6942-12111 GCA_046259385.1 Anaerolineales bacterium | reverse complement strand
AGGGCGGCGACAGCCCGGAAGAATATGTCGAGATACGTAACAACAGCAGCCAGCCAGTTGAGTTGAACGGCTGGCGCCTCAGTGATACTAGATTCAACATGTTTAATTTCCCCCAGTTCCAGATGCAGCCCGGTCAGACCTGCCGGGTTTACACGGGTGAGGCAAAGCCTGAGTACTGCGGATTTAGTTTCAATCTGCCGGGGATCACACTCTGGGAGAGCAAGAGCAACTGCGCGACGCTAAACGATGCCGTGGGGGCATTTATCAGCCAGATGTGTTATTAAGGGCTTTAGCAGTCCACCCGTTTTGTTAAAGTCACTTACCTTCAAACCGGGGATTTCCTGTATCTTAATTATTCAATTTGCACGAGTCTGTAAATAGGGAAGGCGGTTAGCCGCCTGCTGATAGGCGGTTTTACTCCGATTGGATATCCCAGTTCATTGAGATATCCACATCCGGCTGACCGGCATTCTTGGGGCAGGTGAATTTGTATGTCCAGTAATGAAAGTAATTCAAAGCCTCGAGATTGCGGCCGGTTGTGACGATGATATGGTCGGGTGTTGTGCCTGCGAAATAAGTCTCCCGTTGGTCGGGTTTGCGCCCCCAGGTCGGGTCCATCGTAGTCCATCCGGATCCCGGCAGGTAAACCTGGACCCAATCGTGGGTTTCATCGTCTTCCAGCGGAGTCACCCCTTCTACAAAGCGTGCCGGGATGCCAGCGCTGCGGTTGAGCGCGATAAGCAGGTCGGAGAACTCGGTGCAGTCCCCGCTTTTCTGGCTGAGGGTGTAAACGGCGCCGCCCGGTTCGTTGTTATGCCCACTGTATGCTATCGCCCCGGTTACATATTTGTAAAAAGCGCGTGACTGCTGGCAGAGGTCCGTTTTATCCCTCGATAGTTTTTCTGCCAGGCCAATAATCTCGGGTGAACCGCTTTCGATAAACGCTTCAGCCTGGGTGTAATCCGTGATTAAATCGCCTTCACACTCCTGGTTATTTGTTTTCTGGGCGTGGACATTTACCTGGTAATTGAGAGTAATGCGGATTTTTTCCTTTACAGGCAGATCCTTAATTGTCAGTATTAGATACTGGTTGCCGTGTTCGTCCGATTTTTCATGGTATTCAAGCTCGGGTTCGACTGAAAAGTCGGTGACCTCCTGGAAAGGTTCAAGGCTGCGGATTTTTGCGACGATGAGCTCAAATGAATTTGTGGCAGCAGTACTTTCGTTGCGGATATCAAAGGTCTGCTGGATGTTGTAAGTCCTGGTCTGGGGTTGGTTCGCGACTGCTTCTTTGCTGGCAGGGCTGGTTGGTTCAGGCGCCTTTTCTCCCTCAGGCGAGTCGTTATGATCTGCCTCTGGGATGTCCTTGTTCTGGAGTGCGGGTGTGTAGGTCGGATCCGGTATCCTGGCTTCCGCAGGGGGCGCAGTGGGCGAGACCTGGGGAGTTGCTTGGTCATGCAGCTGTTCGGTCAGGGAAGTTGCTTGATCTGGTTTTCCACCCCCGGTTTCAAAAAAGCCGCCAGAAAATTTGTTACAGCCCGTCAGCAGCAGGGCGATAAATAGTACTATCATACTTAATTGGAATAATCGTTTTCTGCTCATTTGTTGTCAGCTTGTTGTTACAACTATTCCAAGCAGGAAAAGCGCGATCGTTAACTTTAATCATTCCGGATGGGATCGTCAACGGACGAAAGTAACCAAAGTTTCGTTACATAAATCAGATATTTTAGGTCTATTCGGTAAAATTTATCCAGTATTTCGTTCGATTCCTGAAATATCTCCAAAGAAAATTACATATGCAGCCTGGATTTTCAAAAGGGATTAAGAATAAATAAGATAATTAAGAGAAAAGTATAAAAAATCAGAATATAACTTGACAAATTGGATAAAAGTTGTATACTTACGAAACTTACTTTCAAAACCAAAGGAGTAAAAAATCATGAAACAGATTATTTTAGTAGCGTTAGTTTTGTCCATCCTGCTGGTCTTCGCAGTTGGGACCGCCTTTGCGGCCCCCGATGACGGTGACCGCTCTGGTCTCGGCAATAAGTCAGGACTGGAAGGTGATGCTGAAGTAGTGTCAGTAGAATCCGCGACCGTTGCTGCCGGCGGTGGGATCACCGGAGCATCTTCAGGCGGATCCTCTTACTTGGATTCAAGACTGTACAGCTTCGCCGAAGCTATCCGCTAAGGACAAAAAGCTACGCAAAAAGAAAACGCCTGGCGCAAGCCGGGCGTTTTTTGTTAATTTTTAGAATTTTTTTTGAACTAACCGTTCAAAATATTTCTTGGGATTTTTTACCGATAAATTTTGTTCTTTATCTTCAGGGCTTCATTCAAATGAACCAAGTTATGGCGTGTGGCTGGCATAAGCAGCAGCCCGGCGGTGTCGCGCCTGCTCCAGTAGTCCACGATTTCCTTTGCGCCTTCAACCACCACGCCCGCTCTGACCACTTTCTCAATCCGCCCTGGATGGACTTTGATCTTCATATCCCCGGCGTGTAAACTGCGCACAATCTGGCGCGTCTTGCGCCCCACCTCGGCGCGGTACATCCGAAGCGCTTCTATGTCAATTTTTGAACTCAATTCTGCGATTTCCCCTGCTGTCATCAGATTTCCCGTATGAGAGATGGTGGTGGACAGCCTCTTTTCCCAGCTGTCCCGCTCGAATACCTGCGCATCGCCTACAAGGAGCATATTCATGGTTACATCCTCAATCCGGGCGATATGCCACAGGCACCAGGCAATAGAATGCTCCTGCCCTTTTAATATCAGACGCATACTGCTTTCAGGCAGATCGTTCAGAATTGAGTCCTCAAAAGACCACTCCTGATCCGCCTCGATTTTGCATGAGTGAAGGGAAGCGTGCTGGACCAGAAAGGCTGCGCGCCCCTCACTGAACTTTGCGGGTTGGGTTAAGACTTGGCGCAGTTTGCTCTGGCGGTCCAAGCACTGCTTGCAGCGCTTCTCCAGGTCCATTTTCGTCTCTCCTTCTCTGTTTGATTACCGCTTGATTATATTCAGTTTTTGGCGATTATTTCCCATAGAAGGTTTGATCCTGATTTTTGGATTCAATACACTCTGTTATACTCATCCATCGTCCATTTAGCCTTGCCTGATTCACTCTCGGCGGTTTTGAATTCTGAAAGCTGTTTGCGGTAAAACCTCTCAGCCCTGTGCGCGTTCAGCTCCAGTGTACCGGCAATGATAGAGTTTGTATTGGGGTCGCAGCTTTCCGTGGTAGCGAGCTCCTGGTAGGCAGCCATCCTGACGTACAGGATGATGAGGTCCAGGTGTCTTTCCGGGACACTCATCTCGTCGGTGTCATCATCATCCAGGAAAGTATGATGCGCCTGGTAGATAACATCAATAGATTCTCCTTCGTCCGGTTCTTCTGAAATTATCAGTTCGTCAGGATTTTCAAAATCCCTGTGTTTCAAAACATCATAATACCCTTCCACTTCCCAAAAATCCGGATGCTTGTAATCACGCCTAACTAGATAAACAGGGGGGTTTTCCCCTGTGGGATATTCCACACTAATAACTTCAACAAAATCAGTAGAAAGATCGTACTGCCTATCATCCTCTGAGCAGCTAATTGTCTGTGTTTTCAGTAAAGGGAAGTGGATGGAATAGTCTGCTATTGCATCGTTGATCCACTGGTTTACCTGCTCGTTGCTCCATTTGTAAGGCGCGGTGAGGTCTCCCAACCTGCGCCGGACCAACTCGCGAATATCATCACGGTAATATGTCATGGGATACTCCTAGATTTATAAAAAAGATAGCCACAGTAGTTCCTTCATTTCCTTCAGGACAAGCGCAATGACAATAAAAAGCCGCTGGCAGCCTTGTATCTGGCTGCCCACCGCGGAGGGCGCAGCTGAGCAAGCCCGAGCCGGTCCCACGGGGATGCTTCGCGAGCAGCAGCAAGGCGACAGGCGGCTTCTTCATACTATCTTTTCCAGTTCACCTTCGTAAGCTTGATCTTCGATATCCAAGAAAACCGAAACCATATTACCAACAGGATTTGAATCCTGCCCTACAAACCGCTGCCAAAAATCAGGCTGCATGTAATTGAGATCGATGTATTCCTCTTCCGCGCCAAACAAAAAACCTGGTCCCTTAGAAGAATACTGCCAGAGATCCCATTTCAGCCAATCGAAAGGGATCAGCGGAGCGGCAGCGGTTGTGTAATGGGCGGTCCAGAGGGGATATTGATACCAGTAAGATTTACGGTTAACGGATGGATCCCACCAGGTCTTACGGGTATAAATGATAGGATAATCCCCGAACTCTGTGAGCAGCAGCCTGCAGATATCCGTAATCAAATCAGTGAGATAAACATTCAAGCCTGGATTATGAATACGCGGAAGCTCACAGTCCAGGACCGGGGGGAAATCCAAATCGCGGTTTTCAACTGCCTTGAGGAATAGATTAACATGCGCCTCAGCTGTGATCTTCTGCCCGATGGAATTTTCCGGAACCACGACCAGGTAAGCCAGGCGCTTCACGCCGGCAGCGGTGAAGCCGGCGTGGTTTTCATACCAGCGGGTATCTATGTAATAATCGCCGACCGTGCAGCGGGAAGCTGCGAACTTGGCGCCTGCGGCTGCGCACTTAACGTGATCGATCTGACCATTGTGGCGGGAAACATCTACTCCGAAGATATACATGGCTAGACCTTGAAGATTACAAAGACATCACAGCTGCCAGGATCGAGGGTCAAGCCGGCGGAAAAAGCAGCCGGCATATTAGCAGGAAACCTGATAACGCTGACCGGAGCACCAGGATGACAGCTCGCCTGGAAGAGAATATCCCCGGAGGCAGCCAGGCTGTCATAGAGAGTGAAAGTTTCAAGACTCTCCTGGTCCGTCGAAGCGATCACGGCGAAAACGACACCCGGGCCAACGGCGAGGGTAGCTGCATCTGCGCCGGAAGCGAGGAAAGAATTTTTAGAAGAAACTAGAGGCATGTGGAAGATCCTTCATTTCATTCAGGACGCTGCGCGCCTGTGGATAAACTGTAGATAAGCGAAGCAATCCTGTGGATAACTTGCGGAAAAACAGCCAGGGGGGTGAAAAATTAGCCCCGCAAAAAACGCGGGATGCACGCGACCCCGCAAAAAACGCGGGATGCACGCGACCCCGCAAAAAACGCGGGATGCACGCG
>JBJYWI010000231.1:2229-6842 GCA_046259385.1 Anaerolineales bacterium | reverse complement strand
ACCCCGCAAAAAACGCGGGATGCAAGCACCCCCCTTAAAACGGAGGCTCCGCAAGCATAGAGATTCCAATGATATAAACGACCTTATTGTAGTAAGGGAAGGATGATAAAGAGCAGGCAGCACCGTCCATATCGGTCCAGGATGCAGTTCCTGGAGCTTCATTATCGGCACAGGTAACTTTAAGACAGCCGAAATCATCCGGATCGTCCGGACCTTCCCAGATGTGGAAAAAGATATTCAAATTAATTGTTACATTCTCCCCCACAATCGGGATCCCAGTGGCGGTGAAAATATCAATGGCGACAAACTCCGGACCGGCAAGCCACTTCTCATTAACGGCGACAGGGATAAAATAGGTGGGAGAAGATGAGAGGGTAATTCTATTACCCATATTTACGGTCCAAAGATTAAAATTTTATGGTCCATAAAAATTTCAGGCAGCCTTCACAAAACAGCCAGTAAGATAGACATAACCGCCAGTATCCGGACCAGAGCCGAACTCACATTCAGCATCGTCGAAATCGGCATAGGATATTCCACCATCACTAGCAAGCTTAACGGAACAAACATCGTCAGGATCAGCTGAACCCTGCCAGAAAGAACAATAAATATGGTGACCGCGCGTGCCAGTAGGGAAGCCGGTGGCTGCACAGATGGCAGCTTCATCATAAAATTCAGACCAATCCAGGACAGCGGTTATCCTGGTCCAGTAGAGATCATTCGCACTTGAGATAATACGGTCTTCGGTCATGATTTCTGCGATCCCGTCTCCGTGTCCTGCGGACACTGCTCCCACAGGGATGCTTCGCGAGCAGGATGCTCCATTTCACTTCGTTTCATTACGCGATTACCTGAATAGACAGAATATAAGCGAGCTCGGAGACAGGGGGGCTGACAAAATCACAATCATTACCATCTATGTCTTCCCAATCTGACTGGCCATTCGCAAGAATTTGAAGGATTGAAAAATCATCCGGATCGAACTCGCCTTCCCATAAATAGATATAGGTATCATGCTCCGGAGAAGAAAGATCCCAGCCGGTTGATTCTTCAATATCGGCGACAGCATTCTCGTCGTCCGTCCAATCGGTTGTAACGTCGACAATGGTAAGAAAAAGACTACCAGGGGAGGGGAGAGAGATTACAGGCATGGCGAGCTAAGCCCTGTCCAGACAAGCGGCTTATTATTTCAGATACATCCACCAATTAGAATACCAGCCATCTATTGCTGATCCATCGTTAGGATCCGCGACATAAGAATCAAGCCAGTTATATTTCAGCTGACCTGGCTCACCCTGGTTGCGGAATACTTCACGGCACGGGGTAATGACAAGGCGATACCTGCCCTTGATTGTGATATCAACACCTGGCTTAAGATCAAGATCGTCAATAGGCAGTAAACACTCGGTCATGTCCTCGCCGTAAACGATCATGGTGTAATCGCCTTTCCAGACTTCCCAAGTTCCGGACTTAGGATGGGCGCGGGTTCCCGGCTCCAGCCGGAAAGCATAGAACTTTGAAGGGTATTCATCCTCATAACGCCAGAGCTCGACGTTGACAGCCTGACCGGACTTATTGATCACGGTGAAGGGGACCTCCCGCATGCCTTTACCCCCTAAAGGGGATGCTCCGCGAGCAGATACTAACAGCAAAGCCGGGAAGAATATAAGAATTAATTTCAATTTCACAGCTACCTCCTTTGGATTGGAAAGGTGCAACGCAGCTGCAAGCTGCATCGCACCACTAGGGCGCTCCGATCACCACCCAATGAACAGGGACGTCCGCTTCGGTGGCAGCGGTTACAAAATCATCCTGCCAGGTTTTCAAAGTGCAGACATTCGATGAGACCGCGGTGGTACACATAGCAGCATCGCCGGCGTCATCATCAGGATCCTTCCCGAGAGTACACATACAAAGTGTAACGGTCGTAAGACCGTGGGAAGCGGTAGCAGTTCCTGTGATTACATCAGTGCCATAAACGACCTGCTGCCCTGAACTGGCATATCCGACAGGATAGAGATCATTGGCGCCGTACTGGAGCGTTCCGGCAATATCGGTATTTCCGGAAACAGCGAGATCGTCACTGACGGTAACATCTTCTGCGACCAGGTTTGTAAAGTTTGTATCTCCAGCAGCGCAGGAGATCAAAATAACGCAGGTCACCAGAAGGAAAAAGATTGTAAAGAGGAATTTCTTTTCACGGGTAGTCATAGATAAACTCCTTTACCACTACACCTGATCAACTCACAAGTAAGGCTATACTGCAGCAAACATTCAGCGACCAGGAATAAAAACAAAAGAATCATTTGATCCAACTCACCCAGGGAGTACACCTGGGAGGGAAGGGGCTCCCTGGGGAGTGGAGGAGAAGTGGAAGTCCCGCTCCGTGTCGTGCGACACTTCGGGGATGCTTCGCAACAGCCATAAACCTGGCTGGCTGCCAAAAAAACAGAAGGCGGGCGAACCTTCCGGTCCAGGCAATGCGTCAGGTTGGGAAACCTGACCTACCCCTCGACAAAAGTGAGTACAACGCATGGATCAGCCATATGGCTGGCATGATCCTTGATAGTTACGTGAATTACGTCACCGTCATCCGCGGTAGGGAACTGGCTGTCAGCAACAGCGCCGTCAAAATCAGTGAAAGCTGCAAGCTCCGTACAGGCGCCGGAGACACCGAAGGCGGCTCCATCTTTCCAACCGTCGGCATCAGTTGAGAGACCGATATCCAGAGTGCCGGCATTGGCGCTTGAATTTGACATCGATACATGGATCAATGTCATATCAAAAGGGGCTTTGAAGGTAAAAGTATGGTTAGCGGATAAAGCGCCGTCGATCATAAATGGGATTGTAAAAACTCTCTGCATTAGATTTACTCCTTATTTATAGACTCTTCGCTGAAAGCTCCCTCGTTCCTCGGGATGCTGCGCGATCAGGGTGACATGCCATGGATTCGATCCCGTCTCTGTGTCCTGCGGACACTGCTCTCACAGGGACACTTCGCGAGCGGGATGCTCCATTTCACTACGCGACGTCCTGTGAGACGCCTGGACTTCGCTATGCTACGTTTTCCTTATACATGCCGCGATAGTCCATCGGACCTACGGCGAAGAAGAAGCGAACTTTAATCGGCATGGTGTCATTCGTAAACATCAAGCCGGCAGTGGGGGAAGCGACCGAGAATATCTCAGGCACTCTGCCGTAGCGGTAACCAATGCCGATTGTGGGATAGAGGCGGGGGTCCGCAACAGCAGCCCAGTTATTTGTATCGGTCCACAAGTCGACCACGATCACGCGATCGCGGGCAGCGAGCATCCTGGCTGAGAATTCATTACCTTCGGCGAAAGCATTTACATCGTTATTCGCTGTGCCAGGCTGCCCTTCACTGGCGAGGATCTGGAGGGCGGTTATTTCCAGGTCCGGGGGGACCAGGATATAACGCGGGGCAGTGAGGGCGCCAAGCCGCTCGCTGCTGTGAACTTCGGTCTGCTTGCGCATGGCGGTTCTTACAACAACATACTCTGACCAGCTCAGGGCGGTTGTCCCGAGATTTCCCCTGGTACCGTCAAACAAAGCAGTGCCATCTGCAAGGTCCGGACCTACGCCGGAGGCGCTTGTAAAGATACTGGAAACAGACTTGCTGAGGGTGAGCCAGGCAGCCTGGGCGAGGGCGCGCGGCGCAGCCCTGATCCTGCCGGTGTCATCCTTGTCTACGGCTTCGATTGTCAAGCCGAGATAACCGCCTTTTTTGGTGAAGGAGGCGGTCTCGTAAGTATCGTCCCAGGTAAGCTCCGTATAAGCTGCGCCTTCGGCGACCGTGGGAAGCTCACCCACACCGCCTAATGTGATCCAGCGAACAGCCTGCAGGGAAGCGAAGTCCTCTTCGCTAACGATAGGCAGCCACCACATGGGATAAGTCTGGAACTCGTTGATCACGCGTTTGTTAAGCACATTCGCGACCAGATTAGACATTGTGGAGCTATTGACGTTGGCAAGGGAGATCCGGTCCGGTTGAAATACACCATTCAACTCGAAATCCCCGGACAGCAAATGATACAACTCTCGAATACCAGTCAGCGGAGGGATACCGTCCGGCGGTCTTACGCCGGCGAGCAGGGCTTCTGCAGCCTGCTCGATGCGGTCCAGGCTGGACAGCATACCGGAGATCGCCGGCGAGCGGGGAGGCGCGCCGCCGATCTGGACGACGCTATCTTCCTGCAGCTGAGCGAGATAGCCGCGCTCAGCGGCAATCTGCTTAGTAACATCGGCAGGGGTATCGTAATGCAAGCTCATCAAGCGGATCCGGGAAGCTTCGGGCAAGCCAGAAGCTTCAATCATCTGGACGATTGCAGCCTCACGGGCAGCAAGCACCCACTGATCTACCTGAGATACGGTATCTGCGGCTGCAGATTGAGCCCCAAGGGACGTACCGGCCGGCGGTTCAATAATTTCTTCTTCTTGAGGGGTTAGATCCTTCATTTCATTCAGGACAAGTTTCTTATCAGGCATCTTATTTACTCCTTTGTTATTTACGGGACCAACACAATTAACCGCGAAAGATGACAATGCCTGCAGCACCCTGCCATCCGCGGCGGGTTCGAACACAAAATCAACAC
>JBJYWI010000231.1:0-2129 GCA_046259385.1 Anaerolineales bacterium | reverse complement strand
GCCTGCAGCACCCTGCCATCCGCGGCGGGTTCGAACACAAAATCAACACTCTCTACGTGGTCAATGCCTACGATATGAGAGAGACCGTCCTCAGCCTCCCTGTCCCAGACAGGGTAGAAGACTATCGACAGTCCAATATCGGGGGATTTCTCCGGATACTGGAACATTTCATTTACCAGGTCAGCGATCAGCGAGCCGGTCTCGGTATCATTCAGCTGGATTTCCCCCTCGACTGTCTCTTCAACAGAATTCCAGATGGATCCAAACGTACTGCCGGCGAGCTTAGTAAGGGAGGGATAATCGAACCAGCCGGCGTGGTCCACGAAAACGGCTTTGTTATTGAACAAGCCGGCTGCAGCTGCAGCTGAAAGCGCAGCAGCATCGATGGTTATTTTGCTCTGGCGGTTACCGGCTGCTCTCACTCTGCCGGCGCGCACGAAGCGGCACCACAGGCGAGTGCGGTCGGCATCAATGGAGATATCATCGCGGATGTCGCCAATCTGTAGTTTCATTCTTTCAACAGGCATAAACACTCCTTCAAGATTGTTCGACTTCGCTCCCTAAAAAACAGGGATTAAAATTCGCTCCCCATCCACAGGGATGCTTTGCGACCGGAATGACGGGTGAGGGCGTCATAATTAAGGCAGCTCAGGTTCCTGGACTTCGCTGTCCGCTTCCGGCTCTGTAATATCGGGGTCGTCAATCTCGGAGGGGAGAGGCAAGCCGGGGATAATGTTGATGGGGGCAGCCAGGATCTGGTCGATCTCAGCCTCTGAGATCGGCTCGCCGGCGAACTTGAAAGCGAGCCTCAGCAGGTGCCGGCTGAAGGGCTCGTTGATGTGCAGCTGGTTGCTCAGGGAATACATCGCCTGGGTGAAGTCCCTGGCTGCTTTGGCTAAACTCTCATTATCGGAGCGGCTGAGATCGGAAGCAGTCACCACGAATAAATCGTCATAATCATCGCTGCTGAGTTTTCTTGCCCGGCCAACCTGCACGGCTCTCTGATAAGCCTTGTAGAGAATATCCTGCAGCAGGTAGTGAAAATACTTCTGGCGCCGGATCAGCTGTCTTTCGGTGGGGGAAGTCATGGCGCGAGCGGTCGCCAGGTTGGCGGGTTCGGCTTCCCCGCGCCAGTGGGGCGGGTAGCCGCTGCCGGCGTCGATCATATTGCGGACCGCGCGAAGGTCATAGCTGGCATCAGAGGCACGCAGCAGGGGAGTAAAGACTTCCCACTTTTCCGATTCATCCTTGACGACAATACTGCCGGCTTCCGGAGGGTTCCTGTACTGCTCGAGTTTGGCTTTGATCTTGTTGCTGGGAACTGTTACAACCCACAGGAAAGCACGGACCGCCCAATTCAACCTTACACGGTCCTCCAACATGCGGCTGTACCTTTGCAGCCAGGGGATCATGGTGGTTAGGTCGCCTTCGCCTAACAAAGCGCCGATGGGTTTATTGATTGCGTAGTGCAGCATGACTGCGTCCGCTCCTTCGGCAGCAGGGTTGCTGTATGAAAGCCACTTCTTCGGCTCGCCGGTTTCCTGCATCTCGTAATAAGCCAGCTCCGTTTCCCAATCATTGGAAGCCGTATCGATTGACTGGATGCGGTCTTTAGTCACGAAGCGGATATAACTCATGCCGTCAAGCTCATTCCGGAACAGCAGGACAAACAAATCCCCGGACCTGGATAACTCCTCGCACATACCCTCCAACCTTCTGTCCATTACATTCTTGGGATGGTTCCAGAAAGTGTGTACAAATTTATTGAGGTTGCGGTTAGGCGAACTGATTACAATCTCGTCACCCACCACGTAGTTGGAAGTGATCGCGATAATCCTCCAGGCGATCGGGTTCTTTCTCCATGCTTTAAGTGAATCAGCATACAGCTCCTGGACCCGGGACGGATCGTAATCATGCTGCCGTCCGGTGATGGAAGTCCAGCCGCCCGAATCATCGATCCGTGCCTGGACCTGGCTGAGCTGCTGGGTAACGCCCTCTCCCAGCAGCAGCCGGGCAAGCCGTGCGCGCAGGTTATCTTTATGTTTCATTTGGATAATCCAATTCCTCGCTCAGTTTATGTCCGCTCAGATTGCTTCGCTTCGCCCTGCTTTGCAGGATCCCCGAAGCAA
>JBJYWI010000230.1:0-2490 GCA_046259385.1 Anaerolineales bacterium | reverse complement strand
TTTGCTTTTACCAGGGATATTACCGAACGAAAAGAAACTGAAAATAAACTTAAACACAAGACTAAACAAAAAGCCAAAGAGAAAAATTGCCTTTTCAAGCACAAAACCTCTTCAGCCCTATATGTATGGTCAGGATTGTTAAAATAATTTGCCTTTGTTATATTCAATCCAAAAGATTTTTAAAATTTTTAAAAAAGGGGAGTTTGCGGGAAAAACTATCGGGTGATGTCTCCATTTGTCCGGGGTTCAAATCCCCGCGACCCCACCACGTAGAGCACGGGATAATTATTTGAGTTTTCTGAAAATCTCAATTTTCAAAAAGTGATCAGAATATGTGTCATTCTACATGCCCTGATCCTTCTCACGATTGCATCAAATGCTATTTTCGAGATTTGAAAAAGGCAATCGAAGACAAAGATGTCAGTAAATAAAAAAGTGGATTTGTGGGAAGGGTTATCACCACTGGGGTGAGAATCCATGCTAGATGTAGAATCAGATTCGGGTAGTAATCTGAACCTATTCGCACACAAAATAATAGGCTAGTTCTTAGGTTTAGGTTAAAATTCAACCCCCAAATAATGAAGATTAATCAGTGAATAGATAGGGCTTCAAGTAATTGCAGGGTAGCATTGAAGATTTGGTTCTGTTGTTCCTCTCTAGATATTGTTGCAGCGTTATCACCCCCTTGATTACCATACCAACCAAACTGTGCATGATTACCACCAGTTATTTCGATTCGAGATGTAGAAGTGGGAAGCAACGCCAGTGAATCTTCAATTTGAGAGGAACTTACAAGTCCATCATTGGTACCGTGAATCGTTGTTGCTATCAAATTAATTTTTGACAAATCGGTTCCCGATGCTGGATATGCTGCCCATAACACTAATCCTTTGACTTCGGAGGGATTTTCATGAGCAAATTGAGCAGCCATTGTTCCCCCTAGAGAATGCCCACCAATAACCCAAGAACTAATCTGTGAATATGATTTAATCACATCACTTGCGATATTGGCACCAAAAACAGCCAAATTTAAAGGCATCCTCGCAATCACAACAAGATATCCTTCCGAAGCAATTCTATGTGCCATCGGAGCATAAGACCGGAAATCAACTCTTCCCCCAGGATAAATAATGAAACCCACATTTTTGCTAGAAATAACCGGTTCAAAAGCAATCCAGTTTGTAGTTGTTACAATTACCTCTGAATCAGATTCCAATGCTTCATATGCTTCCAACATCGGTGAAGGCGGAGTTTCAGCCCAAACCACAAAACCAACCAAAACAATTGTTATTGCTAGGAGAACAACGATTATTAATTTGAATCTTCGCTTCAAGAGATTCCACATTTATTATTTTTTAATCACATTGTAGATAAGAAACTTTGCATGGGGATTTGCACATAGAATAAATAGAGACATCACCCGTTTATTTCCCGTAAAATCCCCCCTTTTTTAGAAAATAGTTTTTCGAATTTTCCTGAACAAAATTAATTATAGAATTGATGAGATATTATAATCTATGGTTAATGAAGTAAAATACAGTATAGTCAACATTTTGGATAAAGTAGAAATTCGTCACTATGGAAAATTGGTCATCGCCGAAGTCGATGGTTACGGTGATGGAGGCTTCAATCTTCTTTTCGATTATATTTCAGGTAATAACACCACAAAAACAAATTTGGAAATGACTGCACCAGTAATTTCAAAAAATATTGAGATGACTGCCCCTGTTTTATCCGAAAAAGAGTCAATAGCATTTGTTATGCCAGAAGAATATACATTAGAAAATACCCCAGAACCAAATGATGAACGAATTAAAATCAAGCAAATCCCAGAAAGATATGTTGCAGCATTAAAATTTAGTGGCCGTTGGACATCCTCAAATTTTGCAGCCAAATCCAAACAACTGTTAAAGGAATTGGAAAAATCAAACATTAAAACAAAAGGAAATATATTCACAATGCGTTACAGTGGACCATTAACACCATGGTTCCTACGCAGAAATGAAGTGGCAACCGAAATAAAATACACATAGAAACATCTGGATTGTAGTCAAATCTTTTACCAAAATCATATAAACAAATTCCAAGCAAATGATATTTTATGAATTATAAAGAACGACAAGAAATTATAGCAAAATCGCCGATTACCTTCAAATACCTTAAACGCTTCAACATTGCCGCTTTTGTATTACACCTAATTCAAGGGACACTAATGCTTGTTCTGGGAACCCAGCTGGAATGGGAAAGAAGTCTCTACACTTTCTACACAAAATTTACTATAATTGAAGGTCCACCATTTCAAATAGATGTAACTCCAGATCCACAGGTTCTGTTTACACTAGGATATTTAGGAATTATTGTAGCCTCATTTCCACTAATGTCTGCATTAGCTCACTTCATTATAGCATTCGTTAAGAATGAAAAGTACAACGAAAACC
Source organism: Anaerolineales bacterium (assembly GCA_046259385.1). GTDB lineage: Bacteria > Chloroflexota > Anaerolineae > Anaerolineales > UBA4823 > CAVWDI01. The sequence continues at coordinate 52 of JBJYWI010000230.1, read as the reverse complement.
TCAAAAAAGGCATGAATCCATACCGATGGTACGAATATGCATTCTCTAGCTC
>JBJYWI010000229.1:60208-65407 GCA_046259385.1 Anaerolineales bacterium | reverse complement strand
ACCCCACCTCCGACCTGCGAATCGGGGAAGCCTATATTTACAACGATTTCGACATCGAGGGCGAAATCGAGGCGGTCTACCCGGTCGCCGAATACCTTGCCAGCCGGGATTGGTCGTGGACTGACCGTTTGCGGTTGGGCTGGGAACTGCTTCACCTGCCAGGAACTGGAGCAAATCGGGCTGGGCGCCAGGCAGCCTCCGTCACCGGTCAGCCCCACACGATCGATCGCGACCGCCAGGCGATCTCCTATCACTACGATGTCTCCAACGATTTTTACGCCCTGTGGCTCGACCGCCGCTTGGTCTATTCCTGCGCTTACTTCGAAAATCCGGCTGACGATCTGGATGCCGCTCAGGAGCGCAAGCTCGAATATATCTGCCGCAAGCTGCGCTTGAACCAAGGCGAGCGTTTGCTCGACATCGGCTGCGGCTGGGGAGGTCTGGTGGTCTTCGCCGCGCAGCGTTATGGAGTGCAGGCGCTGGGGATCACCCTCAGCCAGCCCCAGGCGGAGCTTGCCAGCCAGCGCATCCGCCAGGCGGGGCTGCAAAACCTCTGCCGGGTTGAGGTCCGCGATTACCGCCAGATTGACGACCCTGGCGGGTTTGATAAGCTTGTCAGTGTGGGCATGTTCGAGCACGTTGGCGAAGCCCTGCTGCCGGTTTATTTCCAGAAAGCCTGGCGCCTGCTGAAAAACGGCGGTGTTTTCCTGAACCACGGTATCGCCAATAACAGTTCCCGCCCGCCTCAAAAAAGCCCCACATTCAGCAACCGCTACGTATTCCCGGACGGTGAGCTGGTTCCTGTCCACACCAGCCTGCTCCACGCCGAAAATACTGGCTTCGAGGTCCTGGATGTGGAGAACCTGCGCCGCCATTATGCCCTCACGCTGCGCCATTGGGTGCGGCGTCTGGAGGCTAACCGCGAGCGGGCTTTGCGGTTCGTGGATGAACCCACCTACCGTATCTGGCGCCTGTTTATGTCCGGCTCTGCTTACGGGTTCGACGCCGGTTACCTGAATGTCTTCCAGTCGCTGCTGTTAAAAACCGAAAAAGGGGAGACCGGGCTGCCCCTCACCCGCGCTGACTGGTACGCCGGCTGATTATATATCCTACCTTTCCAACCTCTTTTTTGATTAGAACAGGTTGTAAATGAAATCTAAGAAGTAATTCTGTCACTCTGATTGCGGAACGAAGTAGAGCATCCCCGTGGGATCGTAAATTTCCCACAGGGAACCGAAGTGAAGAGTCTGGTAGGGTAAACTCTTGATGATTCGTGTCAACAGGCGTATTTTTACTATCTGAATTAAGCTGGGGGTTGGCATATCGGGATTTTTGCTAAGCGATCATTGCTAGTTGGCTCCTTTTAAATGAAGTATTTCTTTGCGAGGTGTGGCGCAAGCACAGCCTGTTTGCACCCTGTGGGCATTACGCTTCCATTCCCTGTCGGTCAAACGGCGAAGCAAACTCAATTTTTCCCTCGGATTGCGCTGTAAGGTTATAATTTTGTCCGGTCTTTAAACATGAAAAAAGCTTCCCTAACTCCCGTTTACCGGTACTTCCGTTTGCTGGTATGGTCCTTTCTGCTTTCCTTGATCCTGCTCGCCGCCTGCTCCTCCGGACCGGCTCCCTCGCCCACACCCCAGCCGGCGCCTGACATCGAGTTCGCCTGGGAGTATAAAGCTGGCGATTATGTCCGCTCAATCCCGCTCGTCCACGAAGGGGTGCTCTACCTTGGATCGGACGACAACAGCTTGCACGCCCTGGACGCTTCAACCGGCGCCCTCCTGTGGGCTTACGAGACCGGCGGCAATGTCACTTCCACGCCCGCCGTTCTGGGCGACTCGCTTTACTTCGCCTCCTGGGACGGGGACCTGTACGCCCTGGACCTCAACTCGGGCAAAACTCTCTGGACCTTTCCCACCGGCGGCTGGATTTCTGCCTCGCCTCTTACAGATGGGGAGCGCATCTACATTGCTTCCCAGGACGGTTCCATCTATGCCCTCGATCCTTTGACCGGCGCGGAAGTCTGGCGTTTTGAGACCGCCGGCAGGCTCGAATCCAGCCCGGCCCTGCTGGATGGGGTGCTCTATGCCGCCTCCGCGGACGGGGTTGTTTACGCCCTGAACGCCGAAACGGGTGAACTGGTCTGGTCTTACCCCACCGCAGGCCCGCTGCTCTCCTCGCCGGTCGCTGCGGAAGGTCTGGTCTATGTTGCCTCCACCGACCGGCGCCTGTACGCCCTGGACAGAGAGACCGGCGAGCTGGTCTGGACTTTTGAGGCTGAGCGTGCCTTCGAGGGCGAGCCTGCTTTAAGTGGAGAGGTCATTTACGCTGGAAATAACGACGGTCGTCTGTATGCGCTCGACCGCTTGACCGGCGCCCAGCTCTGGTTAGCTCCCCTGGAAAGTATGGTCCGCTCGAAACCGCTGGTTTACGCTAATCTAATTTTTATTGGGGATGACGGCGGGACGCTTTCTGCCGTTGACCCGGGGACAGGCCAGGTTGTCTGGAGCTACCGCACCGGCGGCGCGATCACCGCCGGTCCGGCTGGTTACGGGGACATGCTCTACGCCGGCTCGCTCGACCGGCGTCTGCACGCCTTTAAAGTAAACCTGCCTGAATCCCCCTCAGTTGAAGGAGGGGCTAAAGATGGGAGTTGACCGCAGGTCGGCGTTTATCTTCATGTTCGCCTTCGCGCTGGTTACACTGGCTGCCTTTGCGCTCTACTTCGGACTGCGCGACACCCTGCGTGAGCCGGACGCGCTTTACCAGGAAGCCCTGGAAGCGTCGCCTGCCCGCGCCGAACGCCTATATGACCGCATCGCACAGGACCTGCCTGAGATTTCCGAATACGCTGACCTGTGGGCTGCAAAGCTGGAACTATCCTCGGATGACGAAGAGGTCCGTTCCAAGGCGGTCGAGGGACTCCAGAGTATTGCCGCTTTTTATCCCCTCAGCCCGGCTGCTTTCCTGGCTGATATTGAGCTCGCCCGCTTTTACTCCCTCAGCTCTCCGTACCAGGCGCAAATCGCTTACCGGGCTGCCCTCGACCTGATGGACGACCCTGCCCTGCGCCTGGAGTTGGCCCGCTACCTCGAATCCCAGGGTGATCTGGAGGGCGCATATCTGGAGTACAGAGCCTTGCTGGGCGGGAAACCGGATTCTTTCGCCGACATGCGCCGGGTCGCCGCTGACCCGCTCCGCCTCGCCCGCGATCTCAATGAAGCCACCTTCTACAGCGATGCCCTCGAAAGCCTGGAGGGTTTTGATGACCCGGAAGCTCGGCTGCTGCAGGCGGCTGCTTATTTCGGGCTCGAACGCTACCCTGAGGCGGAGGAAGCTTACCGTGCGGTTCTGGATGGCAGCCCGGATGATGAAGCTGCCCGCCTGGGTCTCGCCAAGGTTCTAGCGGTTACCGGCCGCGCCGATGAAGCCCGGGAGGTTTTTGAAGAGATCGGGAGCAGCGACAGCCAGCTTGAACTTGCCCGGCTGCTGGAGGGGCAGGACCCGGAATCGGCTCTCGACTATTACCTGGCGTCTCCCTACCCGGTCGCCTGGTGGAACGCCACCTGGCTCCTGGAGGAGTCAGGGGACCTGGAAGGTGCCCTGCCGGTTTATCAGCGCATCGCTGAGGCGGGGGTATATTTTTCGGACGACGCTGCCTACCGGCTTTATATTCTTGGCAAGCGTCTTGGCGATGATGAGGCGGTCGATACCGCCCTGGCTCTGTTGGAGGATATGGTGCCTAACTGGCTTGATATGCGGGCGTCCGGTTCCGGCGAGCCCGGTTTTATTCTGGATAATGAGCTTGAGCCCGCCGGGGAAGCCCTCCTCCAGAAGGTCCAGGCGCTCGATACCCTGGGCAGGCAGGACCTTTCTGAGCTCGAACTGCTCTTTGGAGCCCGCCAAATCCCCGATCCTGCCGTAAAACTGCGCTATCTGGATGAGCTGTCCAGCCGCGGTAAAGAGCTGGAAGCCCGCCGGATCGCGGCTGATTACCTGGTTGGTAACCCGCGCGCTGTGCGTCGGTTCTGGCAGATAAATTACCCACAACCTTACTCAGAAATTGTTGAGGCGGCTGCTGGCAAGTACGGGTTGGACCCGCTCCTGATCTGGGCGATCATGCGTGCAGAGAGCGATTATGATCCCGGCGCCCTCTCGCTCGCCGGCGCGCGCGGCTTAATGCAGTTAATGCCCGCCACCCAGGAGTGGGTGAGTGAGCAGTTGGGCCGCGAGACCCAGCCCGGGGACGCTTATACACCCGAGCAGAGTGTCGAGATGGGAGCCTGGTTCCTGGATTACCTGCTCGATTATTTCCAGGGCGACCTGGAGCTCGCCATCCTGGCGTATAACGCCGGAGTCGCCAGCGTTGAATCCTGGCTTGAAGACCCGCTGGTGGGAGACCGGGAAGACCTGATCCGCTGGATTTGGTTCGGCGAAACGCGTGAATACCTGGAGCGCGTTTCCCTGGCTTACCGTATTTACCAGGAACTCTACCCGTAGGCTTTTTTACCCGGTCTGCCAGGCGAACTCTGGAAGGTTCCAACAGCCTTCACCCTCCTGTTAAGGAGGTCCTGAGGAATGAATTACGCCCCAATTCCCGCCTCGCTGCGTACCTGGTTTATGATTCAATGAACCCGGGTCAATTTCCCTGTGATGGCGTAATTCTGCTGTTTGCGGCATTTATCCTGCCCTGGGTGTACTGGCGCCTCCAGCTGGGCAGGGGAGCAGTCCGGGGTAAGCAGGTGAATATTGAGGAAACTGGAAAATGTCTTTAAAAATTCTTGAGTTTAAAGAGAGGCATATTGAGGATGCGGCTGCCCTGTTTGTAAAAAACTACCGGGCATTTAAACAAAGAATCCCGCTTTTGCCAGACCGCTATGCGGAACAGGACAGGATCGCTTCCATGTTATCGGATTTGATCCGGGATAATCCGGGTGTGGCTGCCGTTAACGGCGGGCGATTGGTTGGCTACCTGTGCGGATTCGTCCTGAAGGATTTCCAGGGTTTGCGGACTGCCTACAGCACGGAATGGACTGTCGCCGCTGATTTTGAAGACAGCGCTCATATTTGCCAGGACATGTACAGCCGGCTCGCGCCGGGCTGGGTTGCGGATGGGTGCTGCCAGCACCTGGTCTGCCTGCTGGACCATGACCGGGATGGTATCCAGGGCTGGGTCAGGATGGGGTTTGGGATGCT
>JBJYWI010000229.1:21485-60108 GCA_046259385.1 Anaerolineales bacterium | reverse complement strand
TGTTAAAGCCCGGGCGGGAAATGTATTTGGCGTACCTGGAAGGGGAGCCGGCTGGCTGCATGGGGCTCGATCCCGGTCATCCGGACGGCTGCGACATTCTCAAGGACCCCGGCACCGCCACTATTGAGATCGTGTATGTCCTGCCCGAATTTCGACGCTGCGGGGTGGGATTAGCGTTGCTGAATTTTTTCCTCAAGCGCGCCCAGGAGCAGGGCTACCAGCGCTGCGCAGTGGAATACGAATCGGCGAACGTGACCGCAGCCCGTTTCTGGGAACGCTGGTTTGACCCGGTCTGCTGCAGCTTGTTGCGCCGGATTGACGACAGAATCATTCCAGAGATTCGCGATTGATATCGAGGCTGAAGTATAATTAATTTGCAGTTTATCTAGTTTTTAAAAGATAGAAACAATTTCGGCGGGGCATCGAAATTAACATTAATCCGAACCAAGTTTTCGTTTTAATTTTTACAAGACTGTTCACAGAAGTATTGAATTGAGGTGATCCTATGTTGGAGGGCGTACAGGATATTCTGGCCAGACTCAGATCAAGCAGTCCATCACAGCCCGGGAGTCTCAACCGTTACAAGGCGCTTCTGAGGCTGAGCGCGGACCTTGGGACCAAAATAAGCGAGAGTGATGTTTGTTTGGCAGTTGTGAACGGGCTTCAGGATACCCTGGGTTACGATATTGTCGCCCTTTACCTGCTTGATGATGAAACCGGCGACCGGGTCCACGCAGCCCATGTTGGATTTGTGGACCCACCAGAGCGTATGAAACCCGGAGAGGGCATCAGCGAGTTTTGCCTTCAGCAGGGAAAACTGCATTACACGCCGGATGCATCGCAGGAAAGTAAATATAAGTATGGCGTCTGGGGGTCGGAAGTAGATCTTCCTGTACGCATTGGTGATGATCATATTGGCGTGATGATTGTAGAGCGCAAGGAAACGAATGCGTTTAGCCAGGAGGACTTCGAGGTTCTCACCGCCGCAGTCCAGCTGACAGGGATCGCGATTAACAATGCCCGCCTGTTTGATCAGGCTCGTCAAGAGATCGAAGAGCGCAAGCGTGCCGAGCAGCAGCTGCAGGAGTACCGCGAGCATCTTCAGGATCTGGTTGATGAGCGGACAGCTGAGTTGAAAGAGAGCGAACAGCGCTACCGCAGCCTGTTTGACGGCATCCCGGTGGGTTTGTATCGTACCACCCCGGCTGGAAAGACTGTGGATGCAAACCTTGCGCTGGTGCAGATGATAGGTTACCCAGACCGGGAAAGCTACCTTTCTATAAATCCGGCTGAAATTTATGTAGATCCAGATGATCGCCGAAAATGGCAGGAGCTGTTGGATAAGGAAGGCACCCTGCGGGATTTCGAAGTCCAGTTTCGCCGTTTTGATGGTCGGGTAATCTGGGCTAAGGATACAGCCCGGGCGATTATTGATGAGCATGGGGTTGTCCAGTTTTATGAAGGTACAGTCGAAGATATTACTGAGCGCAAAAAGGCTGAAATCGAACTGCGCAAATACCAGGAGCACCTAGAAGAACTGGTTGAAGAGCGCACTGCTGAATTGCAGGAAAGTGAGCAACGCTACCGGACCTTGTTCGATGGAGTGCCGGTAGGATTGTACCGGGCGACACCAGAGGGAAAGCTTCTTGATGCTAACCAGGCGTTCGTTCAGATGCTGGGGTACAGCTCGCGTGAGCAGTTGCTGGCGATTGATACAACCGCGCTGCATTATATTTACCCCGAGGAGCGCGAGCGCTGGAAAGAATTGCTCGACCGTAAGGGAGTGGTGCGGGATTTTGAAATCTACGGTCGCACTGTGGATGGTGAAATTGGCTGGTACAGCGACACCTCTCATTTGGTGAAAGACGAAAATGGTGTGCCCCTTTATTACGAGGGGCGGGTTGAAAATATAACCAGGCGTAAGCAGTATGAAGAAGAAATCCTGCACCAGAAAGAGTTTTTCGAGGCTCTTTTTATCAACACTCCGGCAGCCGTTGTAACAGTTGACATGGATGCGAATGTAATGGCGTGGAACCCGAATGCGGAGAAGTTATTCGGTTATAAACAGGCTGAAGCTGTCGGGAAAAACATTGAAAAACTGGTAGCAGATCATCCCTCGATTATTGAGGAAGCCAGGCAGATTACTGAACAGGCGGTGTCATCCAGGGACAGGGTGCATGCTGTCACCAAACGCATCCATAAAGATGGCAGTTTTGTGGATGTTGAATTGGTTTCAGTCCCTGTCATTGTTTCCGGAGAACAGGTTTGTTATATGGTGATTTACCACGATATTCGTGGGATCCAGGAGGCGCGCCGGGCTGCTGAGGCAGCCAATCGGGCGAAGAGCGTCTTTTTAGCCAATATGAGCCACGAGCTGCGCACGCCGCTGAACGCGATTTTGGGTTTCAGCCAGTTGATGGAGCGCGATGAATCCCTTACCCTGGAGCAAAAAGAGCACCTCGGTATTATCAACCGCAGCGGGGAACACCTGCTGTCCCTTATAAATGATGTCCTTGAGGTATCGAAAATTGAAGCCGGGCGGTTCACGATTCATAAAAAAAGTTTTGATTTTTATCACATGCTGGCAAGTCTGGAGGAGATGTTCGCCCTGCGAACAGAGCAAAAAGGGTTGCAGCTGGATATAGAAAGTGCTCCAGAGATTCCCCGGTTTATTGTTTCAGATGAGGGAAAACTGCGCCAGGTGTTAAGTAACTTGCTGGGTAACGCAATAAAATTTACAAAGGAAGGAAAAGTCTGCCTGCGGACAAGTTTGAGATCGGAAAAAGAAGATGGTTACAGGCTGTATTTTGGGGTTGAAGATACTGGTCCGGGTATTCCGCAGGGTGAACTTGTTAATGTGTTTGAGCCCTTTGTTCAGGTGGGAGCGGCAGACCAATTCCAGGAGGGCAGCGGGTTGGGTCTTACGATCAGCCGCCAGCATGTGAAGCAGATGGGAGGTGAGCTCACCGTAAAAAGTGAGCTTGGAAAAGGGAGCGTGTTCGAGTTTGAAATTCCGGTTGAATTCGGCGAAGATATGCAGGCTGCTGAATTACATCCAGTGAGTAGGGCGCTGAAATTAATTCCGGGTCAGCGGGATGAGGACGGGCATCCATTCCGGTTGCTGGTCGCGGAGGATAAAGAATCGAACCGCCAAATGCTCGTAAAGTTGTTGGAAACACTGGGTTTTGATGTCCGCGCGGTTGAAAATGGGGAGCAGGCAGTCGAGGTCTGTCGCCAGTGGTGTCCGCATCTGGTGTGGATGGATATGCGAATGCCGGTTCTGGATGGTTACCAGGCTACCAGAATAATAAAAAGCTCCCCGCGAGGTTTTTCTATAATCATCATCGCCCTGACTGCATCCGCCTTTGAGGAGGACCGTGAAAGGATATTGTCAGAGGGTTGTGATGACTTTTTGCGCAAACCTTTCCGCACCAATGAAATCTGTGATATGCTGGCTGAACACCTCGGGGTGGAATTTATTTGTGAAGATCAACCTGAACGATTGCCCGCAAGTTACGGTGCAGGTGAAGATGAGCGTCTTCCTGGAACAAGGGGGGAAATTCTTGAAACGCTTCCTGAAAATTGGCTGGCGGACCTGCATTCTGCGACGGTTGCTGCAGATTTGGGATTGATGCTTGATATTATCGGTAGGATTCAGGATGATTTCCCTGAATTTGCAGCAGAATTAAGCAGGTTAGCAGAGGATTACGAATATAAAAAAATTACCGCCATGCTTGAAAAAACCGGGAGGGTAGAATGAGTGAGTTAGAGGAGGGGAGGTCAAAAGCGGATATTCTGATTGTTGACGATACGCCCGCGAATCTGCGGTTGTTATCAAAAATGCTGCGGGATGCAGATTACCATGTCAGGCCGGTTCCGGATGGCGAGCTAGCCCTCAATGCAGCCAGATCCAATTCGCCTGACCTGATTTTGCTCGACATAAAGATGCCAGGTTTGAATGGTTATCAGGTCTGTACCCGGTTGAAGGGTGACAGGTCAACCCGGGATATTCCGGTGATATTTATCAGCGCCCTGGATGAGATACAGGATAAAGTGGAAGCCTTTAATGTCGGGGGATTGGATTACATAACCAAACCTTTCCAGCTTGAGGAGGTGCTGGCACGTGTAAGGACTCATCTGGAATTGAGAGAGCTTCAAAACCAGCTCCAGGAGAAAAACAGGCGGATGGAAGCAGAATTAACCCTGGCAGGGGAAGTGCAGAGGAGTTTTTTACCTGTCGGGATCCCCGAAACGCCGGGTTGGCAGATATCCTTTGAACTCATGCCTGCCCGTAAAACATCCGGCGATTTTTATGATGTTTTCCGTCTGCCAGATGAGCGGATCGGGCTTATAACTGCTGATGTGGTTGACAAGGGAATTGGGGCAGCCTTGTTTATGGCGCTTTGTTACGGGTTGTTGAAGACATCTATCATGGATCATCCGTCTCAACCGGAGCAAGTCTTCAGCATGGTAAATCAGCGTATCTTGGAATACACAACCGCGAATCAGTTCTTAACCATTTTTTACGGCATCCTGGACATCAAATCCGGGCAATTGGTTTATTGCAATGCCGGTCACTGTCCGCCGTTGCTGTGCAGGAATTCAGGTGCTGGATCTGTAGAAGAACTGCAAAAAGGCGGCTTACCGTTGGGAATTTATAAAAACAGGACCTGGAGCAGGGAATTTGCAGTTATATCCCCGGGAGACGTGCTGGTTGTGTATACTGATGGGATTACCGAAGCTGATAATGGTAAAGGCGAATTTTATGGTGAAGCACGCCTTAAAGAAACCATAAATAATCTGAAAAAATTCGGGTCAAAAGGAATCCTGGATGGCGTTCTTGCGGGAGTGAAAGACTTTTCTGGCGATACTCCCCAGTATGATGACATTTCTATCGCGGTTATAAAGCGAGATCCTGTCAATAACTGAATCACTGATTTGGTTTCCATTGCAGTTGAATTTTACCTGGGTTAGTCCATCGACAGGTGCCTGCCAGCTCGGTATTGGAATGCTATAATTCTTTTAGTTAATTTGGATTTTTCTGGAGCGAATTGGTGATTAAGCGCTATTTGGTGCTTCTTTGGGTACTCATTTGCCTGGCGGGATTACTTCTGCCGGTTGCAGCGGCAGCTCAGGGTGGCGCACCCGTGGTGCTGCTGCTTACAGTGGAGGGTCCGATCACCCCCGCCATGGTTGAGTATTTATCGCGTGGCCTGCGGCAGGCTGAGAGGTTGGGTGCCGAAGCCCTTATATTCCAGCTCGATACGCCCGGGGGAAGTGTCGACCTGATGAACAATATTGTCAAGGGGATGCGCGCCAGCCAGGTGCCTGTAATTGTTTATGTTGCGCCGCGCGGCGCAATGGCAGGCAGCGCCGGGACTGTCATTACCCTGGCGGGGCACGCTGCCGCTATGGCGCCCGAGACCGCAATCGGCGCCGCCAGCCCGGTAGGTCCGGAGGGCGAGGACCTCGGGGAGACCCTGGAAGAGAAGACCAAGAACATCCTCAAAGCCACAGTCCGCACGTTGACGGAAGGGCGTGGGCTGGAGGCGATTGGTCTGGCGGAGGAGACCATCGAAAGCGCCCAGGCGGTTTCGGCTAGCGAGGCGTTTGACGCTGGGCTGGTGGATTTTATCGCCTCTGACGTGGGCGATCTGCTTGAGCAGCTTGACGGTTATACCGTCGAGACCACCGCCGGGGAGGTGGTCCTTTCAACCCGCGGCGCGGTTGTAAGGGAGTTTGAGCAGTCCTTTATCGAGCAGCTGCTGTCAATCCTCACCAATCCCAATATTGTCTTTATCCTGCTTGCGATCGGCGTCCAGGCGGTTCTGATCGAGATTTCCAGCCCTGGCGGTTGGGTGGCGGGTTTTATCGGTGTGGTTTGTCTGGCGCTGGCTGCCTACGGGCTGGGCGTGCTCCCTGTTAACTGGTTTGGCATCGTCTTTATCATCACCGCATTTGCGCTGTTTATCCTGGATATAAAAGCGCCCACCCACGGCGCGCTCACTGCTGCCGGGGTGATCTCATTAATTGTCGGTTCCCTGGTTTTGTTTAACTCGCCCAGTGTGCCGAGCTTCCAGCGGGTTTCGGTCCCGTTGATTGTGGGCGTTTCCGTCGCGACCGGGGCGCTCTTCTTCGCAGTCTTGATTTTCGCCCTGCGCGCCCAGGCTATGCCGGTCTGGATGGGGCAGGAGAGCATGGTCGGAAGAGTGGGCTTGGTGCGGGAGAGTCTTTCTCCCGCCGGTCAAATCCAGCTGGGGGGTGAGCAGTGGACCGCCGAACTGGTCGACGGGGGTGGAACCGCCGGGCGTGGGTCAAAAGTGGAAGTGGTCCGTGTCGAGGGGTTGAAGTTGTTTGTGCGGGTGGTTGAGGGGTGAGAGAGGGATTTTCCTTTGCTGATGAACAGGAGCTATAAAACCAGCGCATACCGCTACCCGGGCGAATTTTTTATTTTGCTGCTGACTCTCCTGCTGGTCGCGGGTGTGGTGATTTTCACCGTCGCCGCAACCGCCTGCCTGAGCGGGGTTTTTATTCTGGCATTTGTTTTGCTTTCATATTATCTGGGCCGTTCACACCACCAGTCGCTGGTCAGGCGCGCCCGCCAGGTAACAGCCAGAGCTTCCCCGCAGATCGATCCAATCCTCAGAGAGGCTTCTGCCCGTTTACAGCCGGGGGATGTGCTTGCCTATATTGCACCGGGCCGAGTCCTGAATGCCTATACATTCGGGCTGTCCTCTCCAAAGGTCGTGGTCGTCTACTCCGGTTTGCTGGATGTTATGGACAGAGATGAGTTGTCGTTTATTTTGGGTCACGAGCTCGGCCACGTCGCTCTGGGACATACCTGGTTAAATTCCCTGGTGGGCGGGATCGCGGGGGTGCCGGCTTCCTGGTCAGCCGGGATGTTGATGGCGATGGCTTTTTTATGGTGGAACCGGGCCTGCGAGTATTCAGCCGACCGGGCAGGGCTGCTGGCTTGCGGAAAGCCCGAAAAAGCGGTCTCAGCCCTGGTTAAGCTGGGCGCCGGTCCCCGCGCTGGTCAGAGCGACCTGAGCGAGGTTTACCGCCGGATTGATGCCGAAGATGACAACCTGCTTGGTTCAATTAGCGAAATGATGGGCACCCACCCGATGCTGATCAAGCGCATCCAGGCTGTAAGGAAATACGCCGGGTCTTCTGAGTACCGCCGCCTCAAGAAATTGGTTGACCGCAATCTCCAGGTTTGAACTGGCGCCAGCTGGAAGAAGTATGAAAACCGTTGCCCTCGTAAAAATCCTGATAACTTCACCTATTTGGTAACCATTATTCATACGCCAGCACTTCGCGGATTGTCAGCCTGGCAGCGCTGCGAGCCGGCAGGATGCTGGCGAAAATGGATAAGCCTATCACCACCCCCAGCCAGATCAGCATCCCGCTTACTGTGAATGTCAGTTGGATGGGCGCGTTGATCATCGCTTCGCTGATAATCTTCAACAGCAGGAAACTGATCGGGAAGGAGGCCGCCACAGAGAGCGTCCAGCTTATAAAACCGATGAAAGAGCCCTCGATAACCACCGATTTAATAATGGCAAAGTCTACTGCCCCGATTGCGCGCATCACGCCGATCTCGCGCGTCCGCTCCAGGACGTTCATTCCCATTGTGCCGGTTAATCCGATGCTTCCCACCACCGCGGTCAGCAGCGCCATTGTTAGCAGGAATGTGACCAGGATGTTGACCATCTGGGCGCTCTGTTCCTGGGCTTCAGCACCGGTCTGCACGTTGTTGACTTTGTATCCAAGCCCGCGCATGTACTGGTCTATCTCAGAGCTGATCCGCCTCTGACCTTCCAGACTATGGTCGCTTGTAACAAGCCGGTATGAAGAGGCTGAGTGGTTCATGTTCTGTAATTTGGAAATTGTCTCGAAGGGTGCGTAGCTGAGCGGGTCACCGATGAAATTGGTGAAGCGGAATATCCCAGCCAGAGTCCAGTCCTCCTCTCTGCCGTCCGAGATGCTGATTTTCAATGTGTCCCCGGGCTGTAAATCCGGGTCAGTGTCCCAGATCGCGTCCGATATTACGATCGCTCTTGCGTCGCCCGGAACCAGCCAGCGCCCGGCGACCATCTCCGGCTCAAGCAGAGACGAATCGGCGGGTGGGGCGATGATCTGCAGGTTTTCTACAACATTCCCATTCGAATCGAGGATTTCCCCGGTCGCTCCCGACCAGGCTTCAACATGCTTGACCTCGGGTATCTGGAACAAAGCCGCCTCGACTTTTGAAGACCGGTAAGGCTGTTCAAAATCGAGGGTCACATCCGCGATGAAGTACTGTTGAATCTGGACCATAAACGCCTGCATGGAAACGCGCACATTAAAAACAGCGATGAATATCGCTCCGGCAACCGTCAGTGTGAACAAGGTCAGCGCCAGGCGTCCTTTACGGCGGAATGTATTGCGGATGGAGAGCATGACCGGTCGTGAAATCCAGCCCAGCACCCCGCCGATCCAGTTCCAAATAACTCCGACTGTTTGCTGGTCTCCTGGGCGGTCGTTGCTGATCGCACGGCGAACCTTTATTTTTGAACCGCTGTTTACTGGGATAAAACCGGCTATCAGTGGGATGACCAGTGCAATCACAACCTGGATGACAAGGGTCACCGGGAATACCCGGAAACCCTGCAGGTTGGATTTCATGAACCAAGCCATAAGACCTGCCAGGCTGTACCCTGCTGCTGCAGCCAGCGGGATCGCAATGATCAGGGCTAATATTCCATAGGAAAGGATCAATAATAGATACATAAGCAGCACCTGTTTACTGCGGGCTCCGATCAGTTTCATTACGCCAATCTGGCGCAGGTGCTGCGTTATCAGGGCATTCAGAGTGTTGAAAATCAAAGAACTGCTTAACAGCATAACCAGCACCCCAAGCGCTCCCAGAACGCCAAAAATTGCCAGTGCCATGTCGCCAAACGGGTGCTCATCTGACTTGCTGGTAATGTCCCGGTATACCTGGCGGCCGCTCTTCTCGACCTTATCCTCAATCTTTTGGGATACCGATTCGATGTAATCTGCATCGCTCGAATTTTCGCTGACCGTGGCGTAAAGGCGGTTATATTTTTGGGGTTGACCAAGCCAGGTCAGGGAATCGGTGCTGATGTATCCCGCTGTGGGAGCGTTAAATTCGCCAGCCGCGGTCTGGTCGGAAACAATACCCACCACTGGTATGCGGCGGATTGTCCCATCTTCCAGTTGTACCGGGAGTACATCCCCTAAACGGTAACCCGGGTCCCGCATCGGTTCGTACCCGATCAGGAGCTCTTTCTCACCGGGAATTGACTTACCTTCTTTTGGTTCGATCTGGTTGATGTGCGAGTTCTTGAAGTCGTCGTTCGCGATCAAGCTGAGCATCTGTTGAGGCTTACCTGGCTGGATAACGCTAACGCTCATATTGTAGCGGCCCTCAACATCCTCCACTCCTCGGATTTCCTTAATGGAGTTGACGAAATTATCGTCGAATGGGTCAGTTATTATCTCGATATTGGCTGGGTTAACTGCAGCATAACTGGCATCGATATCCTCAGACAGGATCAGGTATGCATTGGCGATTGTACCAACCGCAAACACCCCTACTGCGATGGAGGCTACCACCAGCAGGGTCCGGGTTTTGTTATCCCAAAGGTCAGCCAGGACCTTGCTCCAGCGAGGTCTGAAAAGACTCGCTCCGTTTTTTTTGCTCACTCGCAGCCTCCGTTTTTCGCCAGGTTTTCTTCCAATCTTTTATTGGCGACTGTTTCAATCACATCCATTGTCTGGGGTGACCCGTCCAGTAAACGATAGAATTCCTCTTTTGGCAATAAAGACAGCTCGACCTCGCTCCTGGAAGCCGCTCTTACGCTTGCGATTGAATCCTCGTTGTGTATCAATTCAACTTCGCCGAAAAACTGGCCTTTTCCCAGGCGGGCGAGCGAGATTTCCGGGCAGCCCGGGTTCTTAAGCACCACATCAACTTCACCATTGATGATCATAAACAGATGGTCGACCTGCTGGCCCTGTTCGATAATGATTGATCCTGGCTGGTAAAGTCGTTTTTCCGCCATGTGGGTCGCCTGGAGCATCTGGGGATGGTTTAACAGCGGCAGCGCTCTGGCGACCACATCATCGATGATCTCTCCGTCCGATAAAATGACAGTCTGGTCTGTTCTCGTGGTGAATGAGGGGTCATGGGTGACGATCAGGATCGTTTTTCCGCGCCGGGCCATATCCGAAAATAGCCCCAGGATTTTATCTGCCGAGCGGGAATCAAGATTTCCGGTTGGCTCATCTGCCATAATAATGGGAGGATCGTTCGCAAGCGCCCTGGCAATGGCGGCGCCTTGCTGCTGACCGCTCGACACGGAAGACGGGAGTTTGTCCGCTTGATCTTCCAGACCGACCATTTTTAAGAATTCCATCGCGCGCGAAGGGCGCTCGCCTGCCGGGTAAACGTCGCAGTAGTCCATCGGCAGCATGGTGTTTTCAAGAAGAGTGAGCGTTGGAAGCAACTGAAAGAACTGGAACACAATTCCCACATTTCGGCCGCGCCATAATGCCCTTTTACTCTCAGACATGTGGTAGATGTCCTGGCCGCCGACAATCACCTCACCAGAGGTGGGGTGATCGATCCCTGTCAGCATATTCAACAGGGTCGATTTGCCGCTGCCGGATTTCCCTACAATGGATATAAACTGCCCGTAATTCATCTGCAGGTTAATTCCCTTCAATGCGGGGAATTTACCGGCTGCGTTCTCATACGTTTTGACTACATCTCTCAGGATGACAGCGGCCCCGTTTGATCCGGGCAGGGTTGATGTATAAGATTCTCCGTGATGTCCTCCGGTTACTGACGGATAAATGTGCGTTGAGTCGCCTTTTTGGCGACCATCCGAAGGAATTTCCAACCGTTCGGCCTGATTAATTGCTTGCTCGATGAGAACCTGCTGGGAGCCTTGAGGATGGTCTCCGTCTCCCTCGTAGGTTGTCCTGTGGTCCCTGCTGACGAGCTCCCCATCCGAGATGTATACCTGTCTGGAAAAGCGGGCTGCCAGGTTTCGGTCGTGGGTGACCATGATGATCGTCTTACCGTCCTTAACCAGTTTTTCGAAAATCTGGAATATCCTCTCTGCAGTGACTGTGTCCAGGTTTCCGGTAGGTTCATCAGCTAGGATGAGCGGAGGATCGTTAACCAGTGCTCGGGCGATGGCGACGCGCTGCTTCTGCCCGCCGGAGATTTGAGCCGGAAGTTTGAAGGCATGTTCGGTTAATTCAACAATATCCAGCAGTTCCATCGCCTGTTTAGCGCTTATTCTTGAGTGGTAAGTACCGGCGAAATCCTGGGGCAGCATGATGTTCTTCAACAGGTTTAACTGCGGCATCAATTCGAACGATTGGTACACAATTCCTATAGTACGACCTCGCCATGAGGCCAGGTCATCTTCGCTCAAAGAACGAATTGAAACAATCTCAGGGCTGTCGGGATTAACGCCGTTGGACGGCGCCCTGAAGAGCACTTCGCCGGAGGTAATTTCGCTCACCCCAGAGATCGTATTCAGCAGTGTTGTTTTTCCCGCGCCGGATTTGCCGATGATTCCCACAAATTCACCAGCCCTGATATCAAGGTTGATATTATTAATTGCAACAAAATCGCCTGCGCCGGTATGGTAGACCTTTACCAGATTCTGGAGATGGAGGATTGATTCTGCTGTGTTTAAGCCCATGGGAGTTGATTATACTGTTCTAAGAACAGTTGAAAATTGTTTAAAAAAAAGTCTTCTATTGACTTTATCTCAGAGATGAGGTTGTATTTTACCCTGATGTCTGGGTGCGCAGTTTCTTTTTGACCGTTAATCCCGCTAGTGGAAAGTTCTTCTGAACCGCCCAGGTTCCACCTCTGTTATTCATCAAATTGACGGTTCTTGCAGAAACATCGATGGGAAGCTGCCTCCTGGAGAATTCAATAAATTGCGATTTTATCTTCTGGAGATCGTCTTCGTTATCTGATTGAGCCACTGTCAGGTGCGGGATGACTTTGCTGAATTCACCTTTGTAGGGAGGCGATTCTGGAAATTCTTCCGCCACAGCCTGGATTAATTCGATAAAAGGGTAAACTGGATCCGGTTCCAGGTACAGTACACCTGGTAATTGATCAACTCTGGAAAATAAAAATCGGAACGGTTGATACCTAGAGCATAATGCGGCTAATTTGTCGAATACGTTTTGGCGCGATGATAAATCAACCTGGAACGGGTAATTGATAGTGATATGGGCAGGCATGCCCTGGGATGCGGATGGGTCGTGCTTTTCACGAAAAGGACGCACAACCAGCTCTGCTTCCGGCACCAGGATAACCAGGCTGGATTCATAACCCGGATTGATTCTTTCTGTTTCGGATTGCATCAGTGTAAAAAAATTAGCCTTTATCCTGGGATGGCTCAAAATCCAGTGATGCTGAATTTATGCAGAAACGCAAACCGGTTGGTTGAGGTCCATCATTAAATACATGACCCAGGTGGGATTCGCAGCGGTCGCACAGCACTTCTTTTCTAACCATACCATGGCTTGTATCGATTTCAGTTCGGACCCTGGCGTTTTCCAGCGGAGCGTAGAAACTTGGCCAACCAGAGCCGGAGTCAAATTTGGTTTCTGAACTGAAGAGCTCTTCACCGCAGGCAACACAATGAAAAATCCCTTCACCTTTAAAATTATTGTATTCCCCGGTAAATGGTCGTTCTGTTCCCTTCTGGCGGGTGATATAGTACTGCTCTTCGGTCAACTGCTCACGCCATTCTTGATCAGTTTTGTGAATTTTGTCTGACATATATGCCTCCATGGCTTTTGATTGCATCTTGGACTCAGATTTTAAAAAAATATATCCTTGAGAATCAAGCCTAATAACAGTTATGAATTTTTTCATATATAAACCTTAGTTTAATCCACTACACTCATTATATTTATTACACTTTTATTAAATATTATTACGGATTTTCTCGAAAAATTCCACCGATATAGTTGGCTACTGGCGTACAGCCAGAAATCGGAGTAAAATTTTCAATTGAATATAAAAGATTCTTATCGAGAGAAAAGGCGGAAATGGCATTTAAACCAACTAGGGACAGAATTAAACTTGACCCGGTCAGCAAAGCACCACTGAGACGTCCGGAGTGGATAAAGGTGCGTGCGCCGTCCGGCGAGACTTACGAGTGGCTTCAGGGGTTGATGCGCACCAAGTCCCTGCATACTGTATGCGAGGAGGCGTTGTGTCCAAATATTGGAGAGTGTTGGGGAGCCGGGACTGCAACCTTCCTGATGCTGGGTGATGTTTGCACACGCTCCTGCGGTTTCTGTGATATAAAGCGCGGTCAGCCGGCGCCTTTGGATTGGGCGGAGCCTGAACGTGTGGCACAGGCGGTTAAAGCGATGGATTTGAAACACGCGGTGATAACCAGCGTTAACCGGGACGAGCGGAAAGACGGAGGTGCTCCGATTTTTGCTATGGTGATCAGGCGCATCCGCGAGCTGCATCCGGGTTGTTCAATTGAAGTGTTGATTCCAGATTTTAAAGGCAGGGTTGAAGCCTTAAGAATTGTGATGGATGCCAGACCGGAGATTCTCAATCACAATGTCGAAACTGTTCCGCGCCTTTTTAAGAAAGTTCAGCCGCAAGACCGGTATGAATGGGCTGCAGCAACCCTGGCGAATGCGAAGGAGCTTGACCCGGAGGTATTGACGAAATCCGGGATTATGGTCGGACTGGGTGAAACCCTCGATGAAGTAAAATCGGTGATGCGCGATCAACGTGAGTGGGGTGTGGATATATTAACAGTCGGGCAGTACCTTCAGCCGAGCAAACAACATCTACCCATAGAGAGATACTACACACTCGAGGAATTTAAAGAGATAGAGGAGTTTGGGCGTTCAATCGGGTTCTTGTGGGTGGAGAGCGGTCCGCTGGTGCGATCCTCCTACCACGCAGCCAAGCAGGTGCGCGCGCTCAGTATCGTTCATAGAAAGCTTTATGGTGAGGAAAAGGTGGGGATGGGGTAGCCGCGGAGCAAAAACCAGAATGAGGTGTGTTTTCTTCAGCATGTTATTCCTTCTGGTTGGTTTAATAAACGCTTCCTGTAAGTTGCCTGCACCTGGGGCTGAGAATCCCACTGCAACTGACCCGAGCCTGTTATTCACTTCATCCGCATTAACCTCTGAAGCTTATAGAATGGGTAAGGGCGATAATGTCCCAACCCTGCGGCCGGACCTGCTTATCAAAACGCATGCGGCTCCAACCCTCACCTTCACACCAGCTGGCACCCGGCTCACGCCCACTCTCACTCCCGCGCCCACAAACACGCCGCTGGCGCTAGTTCCAACTGCGTCCGAAGATGATAGAGCTGAATTCCTGGCGGATGTAAGTGTCCCTGATAAAAGTGAATTCATGCCGGGAGAGAGGTTTACCAAAACCTGGAAGATTAAAAACAGTGGAAACCGGGCTTGGACAACTGGCTATTCTGTAGTTTTCATTGACGGCGATCTTATGGGAGGACCGGCGTCGTTCCAGATACCGCGCAGAGTTCCTCCTGGCGATGAGGTGGAGGTTTCTGTTGAACTGGCCGCGCCTTATTCTAGCGGGAGTTACCGGGGAAACTGGAAACTAAAAAACGCAGCCGGTGAGGTGTTCGGAGTATCGGAAAATGGAGAGAAACCTTTCTGGGTCGATATCGTTGTACCCAGCTCCGGTACTCCCCAATTTGACCAAAATGAGGTCCTGGGAAGCGAGATATTTACGGAATTAGCATTTTTTGTGGACCAATCTGAAGTCGAAAATGCTGATTGCCCACATACCTTTACTTTCCGCGCTGATTTTGAATTGGCGGAAGATATTGTACTTACCTACCAGCTTGAAGCGTATACTCCTGAATACTTGTACGAGATAAAAATGCCCCCCCCGCTTACCAGAAACCTTAAGTCAGGATCGCAGCAGGTAGTTTATGAACTGGAGTTTGACAATAACATCCGCGGCTGGGCCCGGCTTGTTTTCCTGGAGCCAGAAATGATTCTTTCACCTGAAGCGCATTTCAGCCTTACCTGCCGGTAAAGGTGATTTTTCCCTTTTTAGCTTTGTAGAAAGCGATGAGCGGCTTTGAATCTGCTATAAAATCTGAAGCTTTCCGTTTGGGTTTCCACCTTGTTGGGATCACAACGCCTGATCCTCCCCCCCATTTCGATGTTTACAAAAGCTGGCTGAAGAAGGGTATGCATGGGAGTATGGGGTATCTTGAAGTGGAGCGCACTGTTCAACGGCGGGCAGACCCGAAAGTTATCCTGCCTGAATGTGAATCAATCATCGTCCTGGGGACATTGCATAACCCGACCAAAGCCTACCCGAAATATGCCAAAGGGAATTTGGGGAGTCTGGTCGCTAAGGATGCAGGCAATGGTTTGCAGGGCAGAGTGGCAGCCTACGCCTGGGGCCTTGATTATCATGATGTGCTGGTTGAGCGGATGGAGACTCTGGTGCAGTTCATTGAATCGCGGATCGGACATGAAGTCGCAAACCGTTTCTATACCGATACAGGACCTATCCTTGAACGGGATTTTGCTCAGCGGGCGGGACTCGGCTGGATAGGTAAAAATACCTGCCTAATCAACCCGCAAGCTGGTTCGTATATCCTGCTAAGTGAGATTTTGCTTGGAGTTAGATTGAAACCTGACGAACCGTTTTTACAGGACCGCTGCGGTTCCTGCCGGCGTTGTATAGAAGCATGCCCGACCGGCTGTATCCTGCCGGATCGCACGATTGACAGCCGCAGGTGCCTCTCATATCTTACAATCGAGTTGAAGGGTTTTATTCCTATTAAATTGAGGCGTGACATTGGAAACTGGGTGTTTGGCTGCGACATCTGCCAGCAGGTTTGTCCCTGGAATATAAAATTTGCCCAACCAGTTCAGGATTCTAAATTTTCCCCTGAGATGGGCGTGCCTGAGCCTGATCTATTGATTGAACTGCAGCACAGTGCGGATTCATTTAACCGACAATTTAAAGGCAACCCAATAAAACGCGCCAAACGGAGCGGCTATTTGCGCAATGTTGCGGTTGCAATGGGCAATTCGAAAAGCGAATCAGCAGTAGGTGGGCTGGCGCAGGCGCTGTTTAATGACGGGGAACCGCTGGTGCGCGCCCATGCCGCCTGGGCGCTTGGAAATATTGGGGGTCGGCTTGCGCGGGATGCTCTCGGAGACGCTCTTGTAAGTGAAACAAATCCTGAAGTGATTATTGAGATAAAAAAGGCGCTCGAGACATAATACAAAACGAGCACAGCTCTTTGCTGTGCTCGTATGTTTCTGCAGTTGGTTTGTTCGATTTTAGAAGCTCGTGTCTGTATCACCCAAACCCGAGTCTTCTGGGATGGGTTGGGGTGGATTTCCACCTGGACCAAAGTTTTTCCCTTCATCATGTCCAAACGGATGCCCATGACCTCCCATATCTAGACCGCCGTTCAATATCTGGTCCACCTGTTCCTGGGTGATGACGCCATCCGATACAGCCTGCTGTACAGCATCTTCGAAAGCAGCCTGCATGGATTCGCGGAATTCCTCCGGATCAACCCCAAACTCTTCCAGCAGTTCTGGGATCCTTTTTCCGTTAGCGAGAGCTTCTTCAAGTTTGCTTGTGTCAATTCCCAACGCTTTTGCCATTAGGGCATCTCTGCCAATATAATTTTTCAAAGCATCTCGAGCTTCCATCATCTCAACCTGTTCTTGGGTGAGTTTTCCGTCTTCCAGCGCCTGCTCAAGAGCTTTCTGCCGGGCTTCCTCTTTCGCTTTCTGAAGCTCTTCGACTGATATATTGAGAGCCTGTGCCAGGTACTCGTCCATTCCTGGAAGTCCCGTTGGTCCTCTGTCGCCTCTACCGTGGGCGAATTCAGAATCTTCATCGGAATATATTGCATCACCTGAAATAGCAGGATTGGCAACCTGTGCATTTGCATTTAACACTCCGAAGGCTGAAATCCCAATTACGGCCATCCCAGCGACAAGGATGCTCCCAAGTAGCAAAGTAATCCATTTTGCTGTTTTGCTCATTTTGATTAACTCCTTTTTTGTTCTAAAACTGGTTGTATAACCCAGTTTGTATAGATGCGATCACAGGTTATCAGGCATATATTCAGAAATTATTCAGAAATTGTTAGTTTCTAGTTTAGATCTCTAAGCAAACCCTAAGGCGGTGTTCGTCTGTTATAAATGTTATAATCCGCGCAGTTCAGATAAGTCTGTTATGCCGAAAACTCTAAGATATTTGCTTATTTTCTTTCCTTTGGTATGCATAATCTCGGCGTTTACCTACTTCTTGCCGCCGGTACACGACCGCCTTGCCTGGCGGGTTGACGAGACGGTATTAAGGGTTAAATACGCCCTTAATCCACCCGAGAAAGTTGTTTTTGTACCCGGCGCCCAACAAACGGTTGCAACCCAAGGAACAGTTCCTACGCCTGTCGCATATACACAAACCAGCCAGCCGACGCTCACCCCACCTCCGACCCAGGTTAAACCGCAGCAAACTGACACTCCTGGACCGACTGCTGTTCCGACAAATACCGCTACACCTCGTCCTCCAAAAATAGCGCTGAGCGGGGTCGAGTACACAACCCAGCACGGCCGATTGAATTATTGCGCTCCAGCGAATCTGACCATGGCTCTTTCTTACTGGGGGTGGCCTGCTGTGCGAAACGAGATCGGTGAGTCTGTGAAGCCGGATGAGCGTGATAAAAATGTAATGCCTTATGAACTGGCTGATTATGTGATTGAAAACACAGATCTGGGGGTGGTTACCCGGGTGGGGGGTGATATTGAATTGTTAAAGCGTTTGATCTCAGCTGGTTACCCGGTGCTGGTTGAAAAAGGCACTTTCCTGGTAGATATTTCGAAAGTGTATTCCTGGATGGGTCACTACCAGGTGCTGACTGGTTATGATGATACGGAGAGTGTGTTTATCGCTCAGGATTCATATACCGGACCTGACTGGGAAGTTCCGTACGATATCCTGATCGAAGGGTGGCGGGCTTTTAATTACACATATCTGGTGATTTACCCGCAGGAAGAAGAACAAGTAGTGATGGACCTGCTCGGTCCGGATTCAGACGAGGTCACCAATTACCAAAACGCAGCCTTGTTAGCTTCCAATGAAGTCGTAAGCCTGACAGGGATGGAAAAATTTTTTGCCTGGTTTAACCGGGGAACTAACCTGATGCACCTGCAGGATTATGCTGGAGCGGCTGCTGCATATGATGAAGCCTTTGCTGTTTACCCGACTATCCCGGAGGAGGAGCGTCCCTGGCGAATGATGTGGTACCAGACAGGTCCATATTTCGCTTATTTTTACTCTGAGCGCTACTGGGATGTAATCTCACTTGCAGATACCACTCTGAACGCTATGCAGAGTGAAAAGAGCCTTGAAGAAAGTTACTACTGGCGCGGTATGGCGAAGGCAGCCCTGGGTGACACTGCTGGCGCAATTTCAGATTACCGTATGAGCCTGGAGTTCCATCCAGATTTTGGACCTTCTCTTTACCAGCTAAACCTTTTGGGTGCTGAACCGTAGCGATAATTGTTAATGAAACGCCTCATTCTAATCTTGGGAATTCTTACAATAATATTGCTTGTAGTGGCTGCTCTGGGAGGGATCTCCAGCCTTAATAACGGAATGGAAGACCGGATAGATTCTTTCAAAGAGGCGGTCCTATATGCTCTAAACCCTCCTGAACCAGTCGTCTCCAATTCTGCGCCCCGGCTCTCGGAAGACATATCCAGTTCTGAATTAGCCGATTTAACGCGCACTCCTACCCCAACGATTTCGTTGACCCGGACAACTGCCGCGCCAGCAACCGTGACAGCATTCCCATCCGCGACAATTACACCTTCTCCCACCCCGTTGCCCTCCGAAAAAATATTGGAGGGTTTTACACATGCTTTCCAGATGTTGAACAACGATGGTCCAGCTAACCTGGCTATCGCGCTGTCGTACTGGGGGTGGAGTGGGGACCAGCGGGATGCTGCTGCTTTCCTCAAACCAAATGAACGTGATAAAAATGTTATGCCTTATGAAATGCAGGATTTTTTGGAAAGCGAAACGGATTTCAGGGCGATCACAAGGGTGGGTGGCGATCTCCAGATTTTAAAAGCTCTCATATCAGGCGGTTTTCCGGTGATTGTTGAGAAGGGGTATGAAGGGAGCGAGTTTGACGGTTGGATGGGTCATTATCAGGTAGTAAGCGGTTTTGATGACGGGAAAGAGGTATTTTATACACAGGATTCCTTAAAAGGGCCGGATTTTACGGAGAATTACGGGGATTTTCTTAAAGACTGGCGGGCTTTTAATTACTCTTATGTCGTTCCGTATCCCCTGGATAGTGAAACAAAGGTGCTAGAAATCCTTGGAGAGCAGGCAAACGCGTATTCAAATTTTCTGCACGCCTCTGAAATTGCAGTCCTGGAGTCTGATCAGCTTTCTGGCCGAGATTTGTTTTTTGCATTCTATAATCTTGGGACCAATCTTGTGAGATTGAATGACTATGGGAGCGCTGCGGTTGCTTATGATGCGGCTTTTGCTAATTACCAGGAACTGCCGGATGAAATTAAACCCTGGCGTATTCTATGGTATCAGACCGGTCCTTATTTTTCTTACTATTACACTGGTCGGTATGAGGACATAATTGTACTGGCTGACAATACCCTTGGAAAGATCACTGAGACAATATTGGAGGAGAGTTACTACTGGCGGGCGAGGGCGAAACTTGCGCTGGGCGACCAGGAAGGCGCGATTGCGGATTTTCAAAAAAGCCTGGAGGCTCATCCTGGTTTTACACCCAGTATTGAGGAACTACGCCGCCTTGGTGTTCAGACGTAAGTACGATGGCGACCATTCTTCATTTTGCTGACGCGCATATTGATATGGCAAATTACGGGCGCCATGACCCGCAAAGCGGCTTGCCTGTGCGCGTGATGGATTTTTTAAAATCGCTTGATATTATCGTAGATACAGCGATCGAGGAAGGGGTTGATCTGGTTCTATTTGCCGGAGATGCATTTAAAGACCGTAATCCAGCGCCAACCTTTCAGAGAGAGTGGGGGAAGAGGATTATGCGCTTATCCAGAGCTGAAATCCCGACAATTCTTCTGGTTGGCAATCATGATCTTTCACCAGCGCTGGGGCGAGCACATGCCCTGGAAGCATTTGATACGCTTGAAGTGCCTCATATTCAGGTTGTTGACCGACCGGCGTTTTTGACCCCGGATGATCTTGAAGGAATCCCGCTGCAGGTGATAGCGGTACCCTGGGTTTCACGCTCGGGATTGATGGCTTATTTGGAGATAAGCTTCCATGATACGATAGATATTTTCGAACAGATGGGTGAACGATTAATCGGGTTGATTGATGATTGGATTGAACAAGCAGACCCTGATATTCCCCTGGTACTTTCAGCGCATTGTTCTGTAGAAGGCGCCCAGTACGGCAGTGAGCGCAAGGTTATGCTTGGAAAAGAACTTGTCCTGCCTGGTTCGGTGGTTCGTGACCCGCGTTTGGATTATACGGCTCTGGGGCATATCCATAAAGCCCAGAACCTCAATGAGGGGAGGCATCCGCCTGTTGTCTATCCCGGCTCAATCGAAAGGCTGGATTTTGGAGAGAAGGACGACCAGAAAGTCTTTGTGATCGCTCATGTTGAACGCGGAAATACCACAGTGGAATTGCGTACGCTTGATCACACTAGGCCTTTTTTTGATAGGTTTATACCACTGGAGTCCAAAGAAAATATTACCGAACATATTCTTTCAAAATTACCCAAACAGGATGAACTGGAAGGCTCAATATTCCGGATTGTGCTGGAGTATCCCAGGGATTGGGAGGCGTTAGTCGATGAAAGTACCCTTGCGCAATATGCGTCTGGGTGCTTTGAATTTCACCTTGTCAAGCGGCCAAAAACGGATACACGGGTTCGATTGCCTGAGGATCAGAATGTAAGCGGCATGGGTCCGTTGGAATTATTAGATCTTTACTTGCGAGCCAATCATATAGATCCCGCAGATCGGAAAATTCTGCGGGGGATTGCCGCTGAAATCTTCAACGTACAAAGGCAGGATGGAGAGTAGGTATAATAAATAGCGAAGCATCAAAAAATATACAGAAGAAAGAGAAGAAACATTAAAAATTATGACGAGTAAAAATGAACTGCAGAATGCATTAAAGGAAGCCATCCGGAAGAATGATTCTATCCGCAAGGGTACACTGAGAATGGCGCTCACTTCTATCAGGATGGCGGAAGATCGTAAAAGAGATGAATTGGATGATGACGAAGTAATCGGCGTGCTTCAAAAGGAAATCAAATCACGCCAGGAGACCGTGGAAGACGCACAAAAAGCAAACCGTCCAGAACTGGCGGAGGAGGCTCGAGCTCAGATTGTTATTCTGGAAGAATTTTTACCAAAGCAGATGACTCAGGAGGAATTGGAAGAGTTAGCCCGCCAGGCGATCGAGCAGGTTGGTGCAGAATCCCCGCGCGAGATGGGTCAGGTCATGAAAGTTCTGGTGCCTCTACTTAAAGGCAGAGCAACCGGACAGGAAGCCAGCCAGGTAGTTCGCAGATTATTGCAGTAAACTTCAGACTACGATCTGGTGGAAAACAACTTGCAACCGGTTCAGATTTAATATATGGAAGAAGAAAATAATTCCCTCAGAACCAAAACTCTATGCGGATTACTTCTGGTTGTTGGTAGTGCAATTGCGCTGATGGCGCTACTGACCCCGACCCTTTCGAGGGCTGTGTCGCCGCCGCCCCAACCAGGCGACATTGCTGCCCAGGATTACAGGTCTCCTGAACCAATAAGTTATGTCAGTGAGGTGCTGACTGAACAAAGGCGCGAAGCAGCCGCCGATGCAGTTCAGCCTATATATTCCGCGCCGGATACAGAGATTGCCCGTAAACAGCTGGATCGACTGCGAAGTACTCTGGAATATATTACCAATGTTCGTTCTGATCAATTTGCCAACCAGTCCCAGAAGTTAGAAGATCTTTCTGCTTTGAGTGATATTCAACTCAATCAAGATACAGCATCTTCGATCCTCGGTCTGACAGACTCCAGGTGGGAAACAATTCAACAGGAGGCTGTGGCGGTGCTTGAGAAGGTTATGAGCGGTACGATCCGGCCGGACAGTATCGATATAGCAAAAAGCCAGGTCCCCAATCAGGTCAGTCTGCAGCTGCCGCAATCGCAGGCGGAAATTGTGGCAGAATTGGTGACCGGGTTTGTTTCGTCTAACAGCGAATTCAGTGAGGAGTTGACAGAAAACGCTCGCGAACGAGCCCGGCAGGATGTTGCTCCTGTTAACCGTTCATACGCAGTCGGACAAACGATCGCATTACGTGGGACGGTACTTGATGAAGCCGATATTGAAGCGCTGGAACAACTGCGGTTAATTCAACCACAGCCTAAATGGCAGAACTTGTTGAGCGCTGCGGTACTGGTCGTGTTGATTGCAGTTATTATCGCTGTTTATTTAGGCCGGCAGCGTTCGCGATTGACACAACAGTTCGGTAGAAGTGTGTTGATTTTCACGGTGCTTTTTCTGGTAACTCTATTAAGCGCCAGGTTAACAATACCCTCACACGCAATCATTCCTTACGTATTTCCAGTTGCAGCATACAGCCTGACCATTGCGGCATTATTTGGGGCTGAGTTGGCCATCGTTACCACAGTAGCGCTGGCGGTTTTAATTGCATTTGGCCTGCCGAACGCGCTTGATCTGACCCTGTATTACACAATGGGGGGGTTACTTGGTGTTCTGGCTTTACGCAAAGCGCGACGTGTATTTTCGTTTTTCCGGGCTGGTGCTGCAGTCGCAATCGCTGGCGCGGTTGTGATTATTGCCTACAGGCTTACATTACCAACCTCGGATTTGTTAGGGGTCGCGACATTGGTTGGTGCTTCGTTTCTGAACGGTCTTGCTTCCGCAAGTATTGCATTGCTGCTCCAGTTCTTTTTAGCCCAATTGCTCGGTATGACCACGCCGATCCAGCTGATGGACTTAACACGCCCGGACCAGCCGTTGCTTCAAAGATTGCTTAATACAGCGCCGGGTACATACCAGCACTCGCTTCAAGTCGCTAATTTAGCTGAACAGGCTGCCGAACGGATTGATGCTGACCCGTTGCTTACTCGTGTAGGGGCACTTTATCATGATATTGGAAAATCTCGCAACCCGGTCTTTTTCATCGAAAATCAGGTCCAAGGATACCCGAACCCGCATGATATGCTGGACCCTGTTACCAGCGCTGCTACCATCATTCGTCACGTACCAGATGGTTTAGAGCTAGCACGCAAACACCGCCTTCCGGGCAGGATCAAGGATTTCATCGCTGAACACCATGGTGATCTGATTACCCAGTATCAGTATATTAATGCGGTAAAGGAAGCCGGGGGGAATGAAGATGCAGTGGATAAAAGCCTATTTACCTATCCTGGACCGAAGCCGCAGAGCCGGGAGACAGCTATAGTCATGCTCGCAGATGGTTGTGAAGCCCGGGTTCGCGCCGAGAAACCCAAGAATGTTGATGAATTGAATCAAATGATCAAAGAAGTAATCGACAGCCGGGTATCATCAGATCAACTGGATAGTACAGACTTGACAATGCGTGAACTTGAAAAAATCGGCGAATCGTTTACAGCCACTCTGAAGGGCGTTTACCACCCCAGGGTGAAATACCCGCAAAAAGTTGGTGGGGCTGCCTCTGAACCAGTGACCACACCAATTCAGCGACCATTCGAAGATGAAGAAACAGACATGCAGGTAGATATTCAGGTTGACACGACCACCAATATCCAATAATCTGAACAGATGGTTCATTTCCATTTCGCGGTAACAAGCGCAGTAAATGGCAATAATGCGCGGATTGATTCTGAACTGCTCAAAAGAGCCGTGGTCGAAACGCTGCAAAGTAGTAAAACCGGACACGAGGCTGATTTGTCGATTGTGATCACAGACGATCCGGGGATACAGAAGCTAAACTTTGAGTTTCGGAAAATAAATAGACCAACCGATGTACTTGCCTTTCCGTCAGATGAGGTGGATCCTGATACAGGCAGACGTTATTTGGGCGACGTGATCATTTCAATTCAACGAGCTCAGGCTCAAGCGGAAGCGGGAAATCATACCCTTGAAGATGAACTGCAGCTGCTGGTCGTTCATGGTGTGTTGCACCTGGTTGGTTATGATCATGGCGAAGAATCAGAAAAAGCCAGGATGGATTCCCTTCAGAATTCGATTCTGACCCGTCTGGGCTGTCAGGCTGGTCTGCCAGGGTCATAAAGTGGACTTATGAGGCTTACAAAAAACCAATCCGGATAGTCTGTATATGCCTGAGTTTATTCAATCCCGTATGCGTGCGTTTCGATATGCATTTTCTGGGTGGTGGTATGTTATCCGGACGCAGAGAAATGCATGGATCCACGCGCTGGTGAGCATACTTGTTGTCCTTGTCTGTGCCTTGCTAGGCATAACAGCTGTGGAATGGGCGCTTATTATACTGGCAGTGGCGTTGGTGTGGACCGCAGAATTTCTGAATACAGCCCTGGAGGCGGTTGTGGATCTAGCCAGCCCTGCCGAAAACCACCTCGCTAAAGTTGGGAAGGATGTCGGCGCTGCAGGCGTCCTGATCGCCTCCTTTTGCGCAGCAGTTATTGGATTATTAATTATCGGGCCACCGCTGTGGGAGCGGTTGATTTTTTACCTCAATAAATAATCAGCCCTGGTTGGTTATTCCAGATATTTATAGCTTCTTGTTAAGCGATTTATTTGCCGCTTAAATAATTTAAAAGTGAGGAGAATATGATAAATGCAAGTTTTCGATTCGGGACTGTTGGGTCTCCAACCTCAACCCCGAAAAACCCCGGTGGAAGTGTGGGTGCGGTTATTAGATTGAGGGAGTTGGGTCTCGGAGGACTTGAACTTGGTTGGGTGAGATCGGTGCGTGTATCTGAAAAAACATGCTCGAAAATTAAAGAAACCGCCCAAGAGAAGGATGTATTGATCAGCGTTCACGCCCCTTACTTTATTAACTTAAATGCTGATGAAGAAGAATGGCCGAAGTCGCGCAAGAGATTGATGGATGCAGCTCATTTCGGCAACCTGGCAGGAGCGACCGATATTGTCTTCCACCCGGGTTCATATTTTGGTCATGAACCTCGTGAGGTGCTCCCCAAGGCGATCTCCCGGCTGGAGGGTTGCCTTCAGGAACTGCGGGATGCGGGAAATCCAGTAATTCTGCGTCCGGAAACAATGGGTAAATCTGCAATGCTGGGTTCCCTGGAGGATACGATCGAGATGAGCAACAAAGTGCCTGGAGTAGCTCCTTGCCTGGATTTCGCTCATCTGCATGCCCGTACAGGTGACGGGACATTAAATTCTTACGAAGAATGGGTAGGTTTATTGGAACGTTACGCCCAGGGTCTGGGGGACAGCGCACTGAAAGATATCCATGCGCATCTTTCAGGCATTGAATATACAGAAAAGGGCGAGCAAAACCACCTGTTGATTGAAGAATCAGATTTCGACATGCGCGGCTTGTTCAGGGCACTATCTGAGTTTAAATGCAGCGGTCGAATTTTATGCGAGAGTCCAAACCTTGAGGAGGATGCTGTATTGATGCGGGATGCCTGGTTAGAGGTTAGTAGCGAATCATAACAGGATTAATTAATGGGGAAGCAAAACGGGCCTGAAATTTCCCTGGCGGAATTACACAGGCGGATGTCAGGCTGCAGGTTGTGTTTGAATGCGGGATACTCGATATACCCGCGGGCGATCTTTTCGGGTCAGGCCGAGGCGCGCATCATGATGGTTGGTCAAGCACCCGGGATTACAGAAAAAGAAGCCGGGAGACCCTTCAATGCAGGTAGCGGCACCCGTTTATTTAATTGGTTGAAGGAGGCTGGGATTAATGAATATTGGTTCAGAGCTGAGCAGTACATAACCGCAATTACGAAATGTTATCCAGGGCGTGCAGCCTCAGGAAGCGGGGACAGGATGCCTTCAAAAACGGAGCAGAGGCTTTGCCAACCCTATCTGGAGGATGAGATAAAACTGGTTGACCCGGAATTGATCATCCCGGTAGGGCGGCTTGCGATAGGTTTGTTTTACCCCTCAAGAGCGAAGCTGAGCGAGATAATTGGCACCCAGGAAAGGTTGGATGGTCGCTGGGTTGTACCGCTGCCCCACCCCTCCGGGGCAAGTCGGTGGCACCAGATTGGGACTAACCGGGAAATGATCTCACGTGCAGTCATGCTGATACGCGATCATATTCTGGATTTGTATCCCGGTTTGTGAGAGGGATTTCAGGTGCCGCAGTTGTGTCTATGGGGAGATGATTTGAATATCGCTGTTTTGGCGCCGGGCTTCAAGCCAGTTTTGTAGCTCTTGCTGTTGTAATTTTATAAGCGCTTCCTGGGTGAGTTTCCGGCTCGGCTCTCTGTCTATGACCATAATGATGTGATAACCAGAGGGTGTCTGGATGACCGAACTGAATTCTCCGGTTTCGAGCTTAAAAGCGGCATCCTCAATTTCTTTGTAGTAAAGATAACCGCGCGGAAACCAGCCTAAATCCCCCTTCAATATTGGATCGTACTCTGCAGCAAGGTTATCAAAACTGTTGCCAGCCTGCAAATCGATCAGAACCTGTTCTGCTTCATTTTCATCCGTAAACAGTAACTGCCTGACGTGCACCTGTTCGGCTGTATCAGGAACCGCGGCGATTAATTCATCCCGCGCAAGAGCCGCGTTGATAGAGGTTTCCAGTGTTTTATTAAATGTATCCTCATCGAAATCGTAAGTCCGCATCCATTCAGACAGTTTTTCCGGTCCACCGATCTCCGCGATGATTATTTCAAGCCGGTTTTCCAACGTTTTTTGATCAACTGCAAGGCCTTTTTCAACTGCTTCCTGCGCCAGGATAGATTGGTCGATCAAATCATCGAGCACAGTCTGTTCGTCTTCGGTAGTTAATTCTCTGTCGACTGCAGCCTTATACATCGCCAATTCCGATTGATATTCGGCAAGGCTGATTTCCATGCCGTTAACCACAGCAATCAGCGGGATAGAGGTTGGTGTAGGGTCAGGAGATGTAGGCGTGGAGGCGGTCCTGGTCTCTGGTTCTGAGGTCTCGCTGCCTACTGCAGGTTCAGTTTGGAGTGGTTCTGGGCTCTCTTTCCCGGGAACGATAGGCGTCTGTGCCTGGGTGCAGCCAAGCAGACTGATGACAAGGAGCCCGACAATAAGAGAGCTCTGGGGGCGTTTCATTTACTATTGGGGTTTCAGAACCATCTGGCCCCCATGAAGCTGGTATTCATGGAAGCCCTGCGGGATCATGTTGTCAAGAACAAGATGGCCCTCCTGGAAAAATTCCCAAATTGTCTGGAATGGGACTTTTTCTGGAACCCATTTTTCAGCAATCACAATACCGTGGGTTGGCAGGACAGTAAATACTACCTGGCGAGGGTCATTCGTATTTTGCAGTGCTTCTGATTTGGCAAATGCACCTTTTATCCCAGTTGCCTGGGCATCGGTTGCACAGGTGACCGGGTAGTCGTAATACGGAGGATCCAATTGAACAAATTCCACCAGGTCAGGGTTATAGGATGCGATTCCCCGGTGACCGTGGAGTTTGGAACGCGCAACTGGAACTTTTGATTCTATATTCCATTCAGGGGGAAGTTTTATATATGGCAGAGCATTGTCAATGTCAATCAATTCGACTGCTTCTGAAGATGGAGGATCATTGCGTTTTCCTTCTACATGCCGGACAAGCGCGCCTTCACGGTCTGCTCTCACACCAGTAATCACTGCAAGATCGTCATCTGAAAGACTGCTCTTGTCGACAGGACGAGCGCTCCCCGTAATTGTTGTGATCAGCGCGTTAATCTCAGGATCCCAGGTTGCGAAACAACCCTCACTGTATTGGCTGGCGATTGCATCTGTAACCGCTGGAACTTTTACGAGGGTATCTATAATCACCATCTCGGTAAAGAAATTGATCTCTCCGAATTTCTGGGCTGCAATCCGCATCGCTTGTGGTGTTCCCAATTTTTCCCACTTGGATTGAGGGATAAGTTCATCTTCCACTTTATGTTGGGTAATTTCGTGTGTGCTGACGCTGGTCACCATTCTCAGAACGATGTCTTCGTAAAAAGGTTTTGACCCTTTTGCATAGCTTTCTGGATTCGCGCCGACGAGGTCGAAGTGATAAAGCTTGCTCGGCTGACCGTTCCCAACCAGTAAAAGTACCCGAATGCTCTTTGCCTGCGCCTGCACCAGACGTTCAAGAGCTAGGATGGAACCTCCCCGGCGTCCCTGTTCGTACAGAACCTTGTAAGCAGAAGGTGCAAGTCCTGGAAAATCGAAATCTTTCTCATCCGGCTTATCTTTTTCGAGGGCTTTGTCAAAGTACTCGATTTTCTGGTTGAACTCCTCTTCCCCCACATGAACCAGTGTAAAAATTGTTGGGGAATGGCGGTAGTTAAAGCGCATCCTTCCGATTAGCGATATCGCTTCACGCCACGGTAAGGGTTCGCCAAATTTTGAAGTGGTTAGAATGACGTCCGTATCGTTACCTGGGATTTCCTGAATTTGGTGACCGAATCTTGAAAACTGGTCGAGGATATTTTCGATTACCTCTTCAGAAAGGGGTGTGATTTCCGATCCCGGGACGAAACAAATGTTGATCTGTTTCAACCAAGGGTGTACATGCAAGTCTTCATCTAG
Organism: Anaerolineales bacterium; assembly: GCA_046259385.1. Lineage (GTDB taxonomy): Bacteria > Chloroflexota > Anaerolineae > Anaerolineales > UBA4823 > CAVWDI01. The sequence goes on along the minus strand of JBJYWI010000229.1, from coordinate 31,298 downwards.
CCTTGACTTATTCAACTGACTCATTTTTTTCCTTTTTATAAATGCTGATACCGGTTTGCGTTTACCTGCAGGAAATTACCGGTTGTTTCCTTAACATTTATGTATAGTTTGGATTGTAATTTTTTCCCTAGGTGCGTTCAATTATACCGTTTAACTGGTTAACAAAAAATAAAAATTATCGGAAATACGGCGTCGCTTCATTTTTTATACGTTTCCTAACAATAAAAGGCTTGACAGTATGCGGGTTTTGCGGATAATTAGGTTCAGTTTAAATTTGTAAAGCTGCAAAAGCAACGACAGAGAAAAGTAGGTCGCTGGAAGCTGACAGGGAAGTGCGGGGCATAGACTGGAACCCCCACCTGGTGGAAAACGGCTGAAGTTCACTCTCGAGCTTCCCAGGGGAACGAAAAGAATAACTTTCAAGTAGTTTGGGACGCAACCCAGGCGTTAAGTTGGGAGCCATTTGCAGAACAGGTTTCTGCCGTTGGTGTAAAAGCGGGCTGATTATTCAGCCAATCTGGGTGGTACCGCGGGTATTTTCTCGTCCCTTTTTGGGCGAGTTTTTTGTTTAAAGACAACGGAGGTTATTTTCAGGAAATGTTTTGGCTTACAGGATGCAGAATCTGGCAGGAGGAACAATGCTTGAAAAATTGACTGAATTCGAAATTAGTGCCCTTGCTGAACTGGAAGTGATTGGGGACCAAAAAAAGCTTGGCGAGTGGAAAGTCACCCATCTCGGGCGCAATTCAAACTTGATGAAAACTTTTGACAATATCCGCGATCTGCCAAAAGAAGAACGGCCAGCAGTTGGACGCAAGGCAAACCAGGTGAAACAAAAGCTTGAAGCTGCCTATGAAGTTAAATTCGAGGAACTGCGGGCAGATAAAATCGCTCAGTCCTTGTTAAAAGAGAGGCTGGATATCACTCTGCCAGGGCATCCTGTTGTGCACGGGCGCTTCCACCCCATCACTCAGACAATGCAAAGAATTTACCGGATATTTGCTGACATGGGTTTTCAAATTTACCTTTCACGTGAAGTTGAGACGGATGAATTTAATTTTCAGCTGCTAAACTTCCCTCCTCACCATCCGGCGCGTGAGATGCAGGACTCATTCTATATTGAGACTGATGCAGACCAGGGTGATAACCCGCTGCTGCTGCGGACGCACACCTCACCCGGGCAAATTCATGCAATGCGCGAATACGCCCGGATGGACCCGGAAAACCCGCCGCCAGTACGGATTATTCTTCCCGGGATGTGTTTCCGATATGAACAGGTGACTGCTCGCTCTGAAATGCAGTTTAACCAGATTGAAGGATTGGCTGTTGGAAAACACATCACTTTTGGAGATCTTAAGGGCACACTGAGCGATTTTGCCCGGCGCCTGTTTGGGCAGCATGTAAGATCACGGTTCAGGGCTTCTCACTTCCCCTTCACTGAGCCGAGCGCAGAGATGGATATTGAGTGCTTTGTTTGTAGCGGGGTGGGTTGCCAAGTATGCAAGCGGACTGGCTGGTTGGAAATTCTGGGCTGCGGAATGGTGCACCCGGTTGTACTGGAAAACGGCGGATATGATCCTGCTAGATATACCGGCTTCGCCTTTGGATTAGGACCCGAGCGTGTGACAATGCTGTTGCACCGCATTGAAGACATTCGCTATTTCTGGGCGAATGATATTCGTTTTTTGGAACAGTTCTAATTCCCCTGAAAACAGGGTGAATTCGATGATTGGAGAGAGATTATGCTGGTACCACTATCTTGGTTAAAGGATTTTGTTGATGTAAGACTACCGTTGGATGAGCTGGCTCACTTGCTCACTATGGCGGGGCTTGAGGTGGTCGCGATTAATTATGTCGGCTTACCTCTTCCGGAAGAGAACGGCGGCGCTGGCGCCAGCGGGCATAAAAAGCCAGAAGCTAAAATTTCCGGTCTGGAGTGGGAAAGGGACAGGATTGTTGTTGGATCTATTCTGGAGGTGATGTCCCATCCGAATGCTGACAGGTTGGTGCTATGCCGATTGTTTGATGGGGAAGTTGAGCACACCGTCTTAACCGGCGCGCCAAATTTATACCCTTATAAGGGAATTGGCCCTCTCGAAAAACCACTGATGGTTCCTTACGCGAAAGAAGGGGCATTGATTTATGATGGGCACCAGCCCGGTCAGGTGGTTACAAAGCTGAAAAAAACCAAGATTCGCGGGATTGAGTCTTCTTCTATGATCTGTTCTGAAAAGGAACTTGGCATTTCGGAGGACCACGAAGGCATCATTATCCTGGACGATGATGCTGTCCCTGGCACGCCTCTTGTTGAATATATGGGCGATGTCGTACTGGATATTGATATTACCCCGAATATTGCCCGAGTTGCAAATATTCTGGGTGTTGCCCGCGAAGTCGCTGCCCTCACGGACCAGCCTCTCCGTCCTCCAAATTTCGATTTTATCGCGGAGGGGCCCCCAATTAAAGACCAGGTCTCGGTTGAGATTACTGATCCAGCGTTAAACCCGCGGTTTGCATTTGGCCTCATCCGTGATGTGGAGATCAAACCTAGCCCTTACTGGGTTCAGCGGCGTTTGCTTCTAGCTGGAATGCGCCCGATTTACAACATAGTCGATGCAACCAATTATGCTATGCTTGAAATGGGGCAGCCTCTGCATGCTTTCGACTATAACATATTGACTGAAAGAGTTGGAGGAAAGGCTCCCCATATCATCACCCGTCCCGCAAAGCAGGGTGAAAAACTGACCACCCTGGACGGAGAAGTGCACACTCTCAGCGATTTCACAGTGCTGGTTTGCGATACCGAGGGCGCGCTGGCGATGGCTGGCGTGATGGGCGGGGAGGAATCGGAGGTGAATGAAGGTACCCGGAATGTGCTTCTGGAAGGGGCTTCCTGGAACTATATCAATACCCGCCGGACTGTGGTTGACCAGCGTATGAATTCAGAAGCTGCATACCGTTTTGCTCGCGGCGTGCACCCTTCTCTTGCGGAACTCGGGGTCAGACGCGGCCTGGAGTTAATGCGCCTGTGGTCAGGTGGAGTTGTCGCGAGTGGTTTAGTCGATGAATATCCTTTGCCGGCAGATGATCCAACAATTCAAATCAGCACCCACGATGTCCGTCGCTGGTTGGGTATCGATCTTTCGGTTGAAGAAGTTGCAGGAATACTACAGCGGCTGGAGTTCCGGGTTGAAATTGAAGGGGATATTGTTACGGCAACCGCGCCGGACCACCGTGTGGATATTGGGGTGGGCGTGACGGGGGTCGCAGATCTGATGGAGGAAATTGCACGTATATATGGTTATGAACTGATCCCAGAAACGCGTATGGCAGATGAACTTCCCCCACAACTTGGCAACCCCCGCCTTGAGAAGGAAGAACAGGTTCGTGGTCTGTTGAAAAGCTTTGGGCTTCAGGAAGTTGTTAACTACCGTTTGACATCAGTGGAACGGGAAGCGCGCCTGTCCCCGGACACAGCCGAAGGAAGCGCAGACCTGTATGTGCATCTAACCAATCCAATTGCCAGCGACCGGGATGTGTTGCGGCGCAGTTTATTATCCAGTGTGATGGAAGTTGTTGAAAGAAATTCTCGTATCAAGGAACGTCTAGCGCTCTTTGAAATCGGTCCGGTTTTTTCTCCTGGCAGGGAGGAAAAACTTCCAGAGGAAACCCCGCGCTTGGCGATTGTTTTGACAGGTCCAAGGTCGCCAGGTTCATGGGACGGCGAGGAAGGACCGCCCATGAGTTTCTTTGATATCAAAGGGATTATTTCCGAATTGCTGGCAGAATTGCAAATCGAGAATGTTCAGTTTGCGCGCACAGCACTGCCTGCATACCATCCAGGAAAATGTGCATCGGTTGAAGTAGCGGGGATTAGGTTGGGTCACATAGGGGAACTGCACCCGCTGGTGCATGAGCAGTACGACATATTGGATTTTCCGGTGCAGGCGGCGGAATTTGATTTTGAGGCGATTCTGGATTTAATTCCCGCAATGTTTGAGGCGAAACCGGTTCCCGTCTACCCCCCGGTGCTGGAAGATCTCGCAATTATCGTTGATGAGGAGGTCCCTGCCGAGCGGGTGTTGGATGTCCTGGAACAGGCAGGAGGCAGGGTGTTGGTGGGTATTCAGCTCTTTGATGTCTACCGCGGGAAACAAATCGGCCAGGGGAAGAAAAGCCTGGCTTACAATCTGAGTTACCAAGCGCCTGATCGCACCCTGACAGACGAAGAGGTCGCCAAAATCAGGGACAGGATTGTTCGCCGCCTGGACAAAGAATTGAACGCAAAATTGAGAAGTTGAACTAGGTAACCAGCGGGTTGATGAAATCTTAGAAATTTGACAGACACTTCAAGAGAATTGTGCTGGAAGCAGGCTGTGCGCAACTCGATTCATCCCGGGCTATTTCAGTCAGTCCGGTGGATAGCCTGTATCTCGATCCGGATGCACACCGCAGGTTGGCTTGGGCAGTGTACGAGACAATTTTGAGAATTTTTGAATAATTTATAAGAGTACTTTTCCCTTCTCGTAGATCAGGTCGCCGTCCAGATAAATCTCACCTTCCTGGCGAATATTTTTATCAATATCCCAATGGATTGCGGATTGGTTGGTGCCTCCCACGCTGGTATATGATCTGCCCATCGCAATATGGACTGTCCTGTCGATCTTCTCATCGAGCAGGATGTCCTTGCAAAAGGGTTTTATCCCAGGTTTGGTTCCGATTGCAAACTTGCAGATAAGGCTAGCTCCCAAGTCAGTGTTTAAAACGCTGCGCAGTAAATCCTGGTTGGTGGACGAGCTCGCCTCAACCAGTTCGCCGCTCTCCCAGCGCAGCTTGATATCGTGTACCAGATGCCCTCGGAGCACACCCGGGAAATCAAATAAAATTTGTCCGTCGATGGTGTCTTCCACTGGAGAGGTCATTATCTCGCCGTCCGGCATATTCAAACGGCCGTCAGCGATCTCCCAGGTGCGGCCCTTAAGTGAGAAACTAAAGTCTGTCTCCTTACCTGTTATTCGTGTGCGCTTTCCCTTATTGAGTACCCTGTTTGGTCTGCCAGGGCAGCGTTTGGCAGGCGCAGCAGGCATCAGCGGGGTTGCTCCCAGCGCTGGGTGAAAAATTCTCCCGTTGCTTTCCGTAGTAAGGATAATTTATCGGCCGGGATATCCCAGAAGATATCCAGGTTATATACGCCGTGCAGCATCGTTAATCGGTTCAGTTCTTCGGAAAGGTACTGCACCTGGGGATGGGTATCGGCTATTTTGATTGAATCCAGGTAGTATTTTGTGCACATTCTGTCTTAATGATTTATTCAATTCCCGTAAAGGTTACCCGAGTCTAACGGAATAAAATTATCTTTAATTGAAAAGGGAAGAAACAACTGGATCCCACCTTCCAAATTCTCCAATTATCTAACTACAGAAGAATTAGAATTCATAGTAGTATAATGTTTGCTTCTGCAATCACCAACCGGGGTTTGAAATTGAAAGCGAAATCCGGTCTGTAAATTTATTATTATGATATTTAAAAAATCAACAAATCAGTGGATGATAATGAAATGGGTTGGGACAACATTTTCGCAAAAAAAATTTTAGTGTTTGAGATGAACAGCTGATGGATAGCCAAGCGACTTCCAAATATGTTTCTTCAAATATTCTATTAAAAAGTCGGTTTTTTAGTCGAATAAATAACTGGCTCAACCAAAGACAGCCATCAGAGGAACTAATTCTTGTTGGGCTTGGTTTAATAGTAGGCATTGGAGCAGGCTTAGGGGCAGTTATTTTTCGTTACCTGATCAATGGAGTTTCTTGGATTGCATATGAGTGGTTTCCAGATTTAACACCTGGTTGGGGTAACGCTTATGTATTGATAATTCCGGCTTTCGGTGGGTTATTGGTGGGATTGCTGGTATATTTTTTCGCTCCAGAAGCGAAAGGGCACGGTGTTCCCGAGGTGATGGAAGCGGTGGCTATTCGAGGCGGTCGCATCCGCCCGATTGTCGCGGTAATAAAATCTCTGGCCTCTGCGATCTGCATTGGCAGTGGGGGTTCTGCCGGGAGGGAAGGACCCATTGTCCAAATAGGATCAGCTCTGGGGTCAACACTTGGACAAGCCTTGGATATGTCGGATGATCGGATCCGAAATCTGGTGGCTTGCGGCGCAGCTGGTGGGATAGCAGCAACTTTTAACGCACCGATTGCGGGCGTCATCTTTGCCCTTGAAATAATTTTGGGGCAATTTGAAATTCGTTATTTCAGTACGGTTGTCATCTCCTCTGTCACAGCCAGTGTTATCGGTAGAGTGGTCTTCGGTGACACACCGGCGTTTCCCTTACCCACAGAATATGGTGTATACACCCATTGGGAATTTATATTTTATATTTTGCTAGGGGTTATTGCAGCATTGGTAGGAGTTGTTTTTGTGCGATCTCTCTACTGGACCGAGGATATTTTTGATAATTGGAAAAAAGCGCCACCGTGGCTAAAACCTGCCATCGGAGGGGGGTTATTGGGTTTTGTGGCGTTGATTTATCCTCTTACTACTGGTGTAACATACAACAGGGTTCCGCAAGTATATAATGTCGGGTATGAGGTTATCACTAGCGCTCTATCTAATAAGCTGTTACTGGGCGTAGTCCTTTCACTGCTTGTATTAAAAATAATTGCTACAAGTTTGACGCTTGGTTCTGGGGGTTCAGGAGGTGTATTTGCACCTTCATTATTCATGGGCGCCATGTTGGGAACGGCTTTTGAACTCATAGTTAGGATTATCTTCCCCGGAATTATCGCCCCACCTGGAGCATATGCTTTGGTTGGGATGGCAGCGGTTTTCGCGGCAAGCGCTCATGCTCCCATTACGGCGATAATAATTTTATTCGAACTCACTGGAGACTACAGGATCATTCTCCCGCTTATGTTGACTGTTGTTGTTTCGACATTGCTCTCACAAAAATTCCTGAAAGGAGAATCAATTTATACGTTAAAACTTTCCCGGCGTGGGATACATTTGAAAACCGGGTACGATACCGATGTAATGCGTGGTATTGAAGTCAAAGAGGCAATGACGCGGTCTGTGGATTCTGTGTCTGAAAATATGACATTGGCGGAATTATCATCTTTTTTTTCACAAACACGCCATCACGGGTTGCCTGTTTTAGATGAAAATGGAAAGTTGTGGGGGATTGTCACAGTCTCTGATATTGACCGGGCTGTTGAAACAAACAAACCGGCTGAAGTGAAAGTAAGAGACATCGCAACAAAACGGGAAAAAATGTTAGTTGCATATCCAGATGAAAGTATGGGGGAAGCTTTAGTAAGAATGGGTGTTCGTGGTGTTGGGCGTTTACCGGTTGTATCAAGGGATGATCCAACGCTTCTGCTGGGCTTAATACGCAGAGCGGATATTATCCGTGCTTATAATTTGGGAATTACTCGCCGGGCAGAAACTCATAAAAGAACCCAGAAATACAAAGAAATGAATTTGGATGAGGCGGATTTTGTAAACTTTGAGATTACGAAAGAAGACGAAGTAGTTGGAAAATATTTAAAGGATTTTGCCCCATGTTTGCCAGATGATTGTGTGCTGGTTTCCATCCAGCGTGAAGGGAATATTCTCTTTCCTCGCGGAAAATCAGTGTTTAAAGCTGGCGACCGTATCACTGCTTTTATACGAAAAGAAGATGTTGAATTCCTCCAGGAATGTATTCGCGGTGGGGATGAGTCGTAAAAAGCCACTCTTTCTAAGATCGGCTTGAATCTGGAAACGATCCAAAGCATCCATAATTAGTAAATATAAGAACACCGATTGCAGGTGGATAAATTCCCCATTTAATTTTGGAGCAGAAAATCTGATCTCTAATGGCACATGATGACTACCTTCTCTTTTTATATCTGTTTCGAATCGGATATTTCCAATAGGAGATATTTATGCAAGGTTGGGCTGGCAAGATACTTAATATAAACCTAACAAAAGAAACAATAGATACATTACCATTGGATAGGGAAATTGCGCACCTTTTCCTTGGCGGGCGTGGATTAGGTGTGAGATTATTGTGAGATTTAGTAGGACCTGAAGTTGATCCTCTGTCACCTGCAAACGTTCTTATCTTCACAACTGGTCCCATAACGGGTACTGGTTCACAGACAAGCAACCGCTTCAATGTAAGCGCCAAAAGCCCGCTGACGGATGCGGTTCTTCATACGAATAGTGGTGGTTGGTGGGGCATGCAGTTTAAACGGACAGGGTACGATGCGCTTATCGTGCGCGGTAGAGCTGAAAATCCTGTAATGATTGAGATTACAGCGGATGGTGTGGCAATAAAAAACGCGAGTCACCTGTGGGGAAAGGGTGGGTTCGAAACTACTGAAGCCCTTGGTCAGGATCGGAATAGACGCAATGTGCTTTGCATTGGTCCGGCTGGGGAAAACCTTGTGCGTATTGCTTCTATTATGAATGATAAAGAACGTGCTTTAGCTCGTGGCGGATCCGGTGCTGTAATGGGCAGCAAAAATTTGAAAGCCATTGTGGTTGAAGGTGATGAGAAAAACCAACCCGTTGATCAAGACAAATTTAAATTTATACCTTGTGAAACAGGAAAATTGCTTAAAGCCAGTCCGCTGACATCCCAGGCGCTGCCGGAATTTGGGACTGCGGTGGTCATGAATGTGATCAATGAAATTGGGGTGTTGCCTACCCGGAATTTCCAGCAATCCCAATTTGAAGGTGCGGACAAAATCAGCGGCGAAGCTATAACCGATGAGATACTGGTGAAAAACCAGGCTTGTTGGGCATGCCCAATTACATGTACACGCCTGACAAAAACCAAGAGCGGCAAAGAAGGGGAAGGTCCTGAATACGAAACCACCTGGGCTTTTGGGGCGCAGTGCGGCATTGATGATCTGGAAGCAATCGCTGAAGCCAACTATCTGTGTAACAATATGGGGTTGGATACGATATCGATGGGAAATACAATTGGTTGTGCGATGGAGCTTGCCGAAAAGGGGTTGATCGACAGCAAACTGGGTTTTGGCCAGGCGGAAAAATACGGCGTACCCCTGCTTTCGATGAGCGTGAAGAAATTGGAAATGCCCGCTTATGATCCTCGTGGTATGCAGGGACAGGGATTGGTCTATGCCACCGGCAACCGGGGAGCCTGCCATGAAACAGGAAATATGTTGGGACCAGAGGTGCTGGCACTGCCGCGTCTTATTGACAGATTTGCCACACAGGGAAAGGCAGGAATTGTATCCGTCCACCAGAATTCTGCGGCAGTCATTGACAGCTTGGTTTACTGTAAATTTGCCAATTTGGCAGTGGCGGAAGAGTTTTTTGCACGCACCTTAACCGCAGTTACTGGAGAACATTTCAGTGCGGATGACCTGATGATGATCGGCGAAAGAGTCTGGACGTTAGAAAGGATGTACAACTTGCGTGAAGGATTTACGAAAGAAGATGATACCCTACCAGAACGTATTCTTGATGAACCCGTTTCTGGTGGTCCAAGTGAAGGCTTTACCGCTCGTCTGGCGCCTATGCTGGAAGAATATTATGCATTTAGAGGTTGGGACAAGAATGGTATACCTACACAAGATAAATTGAAGGAACTATCCTTAGAATTCACAATTGAGGAGAGCCATGATTGACCAGCGACTTTATGAAGAATTTCGTGATATTGGACGTGATATTTTTATAACTGATTTGACCAGTTCTCATGGGAGCAATATGAGTGTGCGCGGGAGACAAGATTATTAAGCGTCGCGGGGCGCAACTCGGACGATTAAAGATTTCAGATTTTGTTGAGACAAGTTTTAAAGG
>JBJYWI010000229.1:20323-21475 GCA_046259385.1 Anaerolineales bacterium | reverse complement strand
TATCGGACGTGATATTTTTGTAACTGGTTTAACAAGTTCGCATGGGGGCAATATGAGTGTGCGCGTGGGCGACAAGATTATTATTAAGCGTCGCGGGGCGCAACTCGGTAGATTAAAGATTTCAGATTTCGTTGAGACAAGTTTTAAAGGAAAGGATAGTGGCATTGTGCGCGCCAGCACAGAATTGATAGTCCACCGAGCGATCTATGAAGAAACTGCAGCGCTAGCTGTAATACATGCCCATCCCTGTACAGCTATTACACTCAGTCTCAGCCGGGACGAAATTATTCCCATAGATAATGAAGGTTCTTATTTGTTGCGCAAAATTCCGGTGGTATCCGTCGAACTAGCTTCCGGTTCCAAGGAAATGGCTGAAAAAGTATCTAAAAAGCTTTGTGAATACAAAATTATCATGCAGCGCGGGCACGGTTGTTTCGCCATCGGACAAACACTGGAAGAAGCTTACCATTGGGTCTCTGCATTAGAGGAGGTGAGCGATATCATTCTGGAGCATGAGCTTTTGGGAGAGGAGCTAATTGAATACCGAAAACACAGTGAATCTTATAAAAATTGGTAGATTATTGTTGACCCTATAACGCAACGAACCTAACCCCCATTAAACAGAATAGGTTGATCTCCTTTACTTGAGGTGTCTATTTGTAATATTAAGCATTTAACATCTTTGCGTAGACCCTGCTTCTACAGGTTCACTCAGCAAATTTTTAATGTTACTTACCTAAATAAAAGGATTTAATTCAATGAGGAATCAAGCAGGTTGAAATATAGATTCTATTTCTTGCTGCCATCAGTCCACAAAGCAAAAGAGAAAATGAATAATTTTGATTATTGGGCGTGCAGCTAATACGGAGATATACACAAAAAAATCTACCATCAGCTAAACAAAGAATTCGATTCAAACGATAATCAAGAATAAAACTTATCGCTTTTTCTCCTGGATATTCAATGCGAACAAAAACCCAATATAAGCTGATATACCTGAGGTGTTTCCCCAGCCGAGCAGCCCGTCAATCAATGTGCGCACTTTATGAGAGCTGCCGCATTTTATCCAATCAAGAGCGTTGATAAGCCTTTCGTCCGCCAGACCACTTGCAGCGCATTCGATCAGGTTGGCGCTAAGCGTGGTCGTCTTTT
>JBJYWI010000229.1:0-20223 GCA_046259385.1 Anaerolineales bacterium | reverse complement strand
TCCGGTCGGGTTTCGTGTATCGCCAGGGCAAGGGTTTTCCAGCGCTCGAACTGCTCAGCAAGCGGGAGGGCTGATAAATTCGGGGGTTCCGGCTCCCACACATGGCTGTTTGCTGTTGAGATCGCCAGCTCTGCTCCAGGAAATGTAAGCCGGGTGGGCTGGATATCCACAGCCATCCCAGGAGTTAATGCTCGGGTGGATTTAACCTTATGATCAATGCCTATTGTTAGCGGACCCCGGTATGGACTGCCCGAGATATACAAAACCCAGTTGCGGTTGGTTTTTATGTATATTCCGCCTGAATTTACCCCCATAATGGAAGCTTGAGAGCTCATGGACAAATGTCTTTGAGCCAGGTTTCCAATAAAACTTGCATCTATTGAACAGGAAATCATGGGATCCATATTTTTATATAGAAAAGCCAATAACCCGGCTGTGAAGTAAACAAATTCTACACCACATACAGGTGCAACTAGATAAGAGGTATGTACGATCTCCCTCTAATTAATAGAAATGGGCTAGAATTGTGAAAATCATTGGGCAAATTGGAGATTTTCTCCGGCAGTTATGAAGAAATGGGGAAATTGCTTTTATCTGCATAAGCCCGAAATGGGATTAAAGGAACAGACAGATATGGACTCTGAATACCGGTTTAAAGGCGCAATGAGTGAGGAGTACCGCTTGATCAAGCTTGCCCTGCCTCATTTTGAAGAACTGCAGGAGCAGGTTGCCAGTGCTGTGGCGGAATACCAGAAAAGAGCCGCAAGGTCAAAACTGGATGGCATCGACGTCGGATGCGGGGATGGCGTCACGGCGCATGCAATCCTAAATAAAGTCCCTGGCATTCACCTGGTCTGCCTGGACAACGAGCGGAAAATGATCGAGCAGGCCCAGGACAACCTTTCAGAAGCTATAAAAACAAACAGGTGCGATCTTGTTCATGCGGATGCTCTGGAGCACTTCCAGTCGATGGATTCTCAATCCGTTGACTTTGTGGCGTCTGTGCTCACCCTGCATAACATGGAGCGGGAATACAGGGACGACCTGCATGTGCAGATTTTCAGGGTTCTTGCGCGTGGGGGATTATTTGTGAATGCCGATAAATACGCTCCCCAGGATGAGAATGAACGGTTTAAGGCGCTGGGCACCGCGCTCAAACGTTTTTTCGATGCTTACGCGCCTTTGGGGAAATTGGAACTGCTGAGGGAATGGGTGCTCCATAATGTGGCTGATCAGGCGCCGGACAGGTGCATGAAAGAAGGCGATACAATCACAATCCTTGAGGATGTGGGTTTTAACGATATCCGGATTCTTTACCGCAGCAACATGGAAGCAGTTCTGGTCGCTTATAAGCCTTAAAGTTTGCCTGGTGTGGGGTGGGACGGAAAACCTGAAGGCAAGTTCATTCCTTTAAATACGGTAATCCGAGCGCCTCCGGTTTGGCGGCGCCCCACCTTGTTCTGAACCACTTGGTCGCCATCAGCATCAATACGCCCAGCGTGATGATGAAAGGAACCATCCGCCAGACATACCTGGACATAACGCCCGGGAGCACAAGCTGGGGGTTGAGCGAGAGCTGCCAGAGCGTCCCGAAGAGCAGGGAGCCCGCCAGCATGATGAATGGGTTCCACATTGAGAAGAACACCAGCGCCAGCGCGATAAATCCCCAACCCATCAGGAAGTTGTAATTCCAGACCGGGTTGTAATCCAGGGAGTATATTGCTCCACCCAGACCCATGAGCATACCTCCGATTACAACGCAAAGGTAGCGGGTTCGGTCGACATTTATCCCGGAAACTTCCGCGACAGAGGGATTCTCACCTACTGACCGTATCCTCAATCCAAGGCTGGTTTTGGAAAGCACAAACCAGGTGATGATCACCAGAACGATGCCAAGATAGAAGAATGGGGAAATCCCGAAAACGGTCGGTATTCTTTCCATTCCCAAAGGGCCGGTGTAAGGGTTGCCGATGTAGGTGGTCAGTCCGAAACCCAGGATCCAAATGCCCATCCCGCTTACTACTTGATCCACACCCATTGTAATTGAAAAAAAACCATGCAAGAGTCCTAACAGACCACCAACAGCAATCCCTACCAGAAAACCTAGCAGGTAATTTCCAGTAGTTTGAGCAGCCATAAAACCAAGGGTTGCCCCAAACAGCATCACGCCTTCAATTCCTACGTTTAGAACTCCAGAACGCTGGCCGATGAGCTCGCCCAAGGCGGCAAATGTGAAGATCGTTGAAGCTTCCAGACTCCTAGTGAGAAACTCCGCCATCTAAGCTCTCCTTACCTGTTTTGACGAATATGATTTTATAACGGTAGAAAAACTGGAACGCGACCAGTGTGATCATCAAGACTCCAAGCAGGGCATAATCCACGCCGAAACTCATCCCAAGTTTTCCCTGAACCAGCCTCCCGCCTATGGATAAACCGCCAAACAGCAGGGTCACCGGTATTGCTGTCAGGGGATTGCCCTGGGAGATTAACCCGCAGATAATACCGTAGAAGGTCAGATCCCCAAGCTGTCCGTAATTCCGGGCGATTTTATAAACTCCGGGGAATGCAGCGAAGTAGTGATAACCCGCCAGCCCTGCCAGGATGCCGCCCATGACAAAAACCTGAAGAGGGATCTTAAACCGGCTGATGCCTGCATATTCTGCTGCGACTGGATTTTCGCCGTAAGCCCTTATTTGGTAGCCGATTTTGGTTCTGGCAAAAATATAGTAAAGGAGCAGGCCCACCCCGAGGACGATAAATATCGTAAAAGGAATATCCTGGATCAGTGGAGCATAAAGCGATACGGGCAGTTCAAAGCTTTCACCCCTGCCGCCCGGGTTCATAAATGGTCCCCCTTCCTTGATCATAAAAGAGACCATCCAGAACATAATAAAGTTCAGCATCATGGTCACCACGATTTCGTTGATATTGTACTTACCCTTTAGAAAGCCGGCGATTGCAGCCAGGAAGGCGCCTCCTATTGAAGCTGCAATCAGCATAAGCGGGATCAGGATCCCGGCTGGAAATTCTCCTGAAAGGGCGCCTTTCACTCCAAAAGCCAGCAGAACCGCGTAAACGCTTATCGCCCCGGCATAAAACTGACCTGCCATACCGATATTCCACAATCCGGCTCTGAACGGGATTATAAATGCGTAGGTGCTAAGCAATAAGAATATGAACCGGTTGATCGTCAGCGGAATCCCGAATTGATTTGCGAATGCGTACGTGAAAATTTCTTGATAAGCTTCAAATGGGTTCACCCCTCCGAGTACAAATAATAAGCTGAAAAGGATCAGCGCTACGATAACAGCAAGAATCGACACGCTGGCAGCCTGCCGGCTTGAAAGCGAGGCGCGTTTTTCGAGTTTTGGCTCAAATCCGCCTATGTTCATAGATCTTCTTCCAGACGCAGTCCAGCCATCATGGCTCCGACGCGTTCCCTTTTTATTTGATCACTTGAAATGATGTCCATTAACCTGCCCTCGTATATTGGCGCAACCCAATCGCTCAACTCGAATATCTCATCCAGGTCCTCTGATATTAACAGGACCCCCGCCCCGTTCTTTTTTGCTTCCACAAGTTTGTTGCGCACAAATTCCGTTGCGCCAATATCGAGACCTTGGGTGGGGATGTCTGCGATCACCAGCCGGGGCTGGCGAGAGAGCACCCTTGCCAGGATCATTTTTTGCAGGTTTCCGCCGGAGAGGCTTTTTGCGGGAATGTCTGCGTTTGGGGTGGCGACCCCGTATTCCGAAATGATTTCCTCGGTTAATTCCCTGATCTTGCCGTAATTAAGGGTTACCCGGCGGGAGTACTGGTGGTCGAAATAATAGTTCATAGCGGTGTTCTCTACCAGAGAAAAACCAGCGATTGATCCAACATCTATCCGGTCAGCAGGGATATATCCAATCCCTGCTTGCCATCTCTCCAGGCTGGGCGAATTGGTAATGTCTTTACCTTCAAGATAGACTTTACCGGCGTGTGCTTTGCGGAGACCGGCGATAATTTCAACAAGTTCACGTTGTCCGTTGCCGGAAATGCCCGCGATTCCAAAAATTTCGCCGGCTCTTATCGAGAATGCAACCTCTTTTAATGCCATAATCCCCTGGTCGCTGTAACCCGAAAGGTTGTCGACTTCCAAAATCGTGTCTCCTCTTTCAGCCTCCGTTTTCTCAATCCGGAAGATCACCTCTCTACCGACCATTTCCATGGCGAGGCTTTTTTCAGTTGCATCCCTGGTTTCCATGCAAGCGACTACTTTTCCGCGCCTCAGAACAGTGACCCGGTCGCTGATAGCAAGCACAATGGGCAGTTTGTGGGTTATGAATGGGACGATTGCTAGGTCGTCATTTGACATCGCTTTTATTGATTCGAGCAGTTTCTCAGTTTCAAGCGGAGTGAGCGCGGAGGTGGGTTCATCAAGAATGAGCACTTCCGCCCCACGATAAAGGGTCTTTAATATCTCGACGACCTGCTTCTCCCCTTCCGACAACTGCCAGACTTTGGCACTTAAATCAATATTAAAACCGTATTTTGCACAAAGGTCGTTGATCTCCCTCTCTGCCCGGTTTAAGTCCAGAATTTTTCCGGCATTCGGATGTCCTAGGATGATATTTTCGATCACGCTGTGTGCGGAAACCAGTTTGCGGTGCTGGTGCACCATACCAATTCCCAGGTCAATCGCATCCAGAGGAGATCTTAACCTCACGCTTTCTCCGGCAATGATAATCTCGCCCTCGTCCGGCTGGTACAACCCGAACAAAATGTTCATCAGGGTGGTTTTGCCGGCTCCGTTTTCGCCAAGAATGGCGTGAATCTCTCCGGCTTTGATCTCAAAATTAATTTTGTCGTTGGCAATTACACCTGGAAATCGTTTTGTAATCCCCCGGGCTTCCAGGACTGTCTCTCCGCGTTTTATACCTTCCAGAAGTGTTTTACTCACTTGTCTCTCTTTGAATTTTTTTCGATGAATAGTGTATGGGTTTCAGAGCCAAGGTCGTTTACCAGAAAAAATTTATATTTATTATGGGGATTTCATTATACCTTGATATATATAATTACAGCTGGTATACGATCCGGGGTAAGGCTCCCACCACCCGGGTGATTGTCCCTGTAGATGGGAGCCTTATTTTTTATCTGGAGTTTGTTTCCTTTTCCTGATTCAAAATTCTGTCAGTATTGGAATGCTCAGTCCAGAATCACCATGCCCTGCAGATCAAAATTGAACATTGAGAGCAGCCATTCATCAGTCGGCATCTCGCCTGCTGGTTTTACCTCTTCCCCTTCCGGAGGAATTGGCAGACCTTCCAGTTCCAAGCCAGTGCCGTTGCTCACAAATGCGTGCTCAAAGAATGGGTCCCAAACGCCGTCAATCATTTGTTGTCTTCTTTGTTCAACAAGCTGCACAATTTCGTCCGGGATTAATGGCAGAGCGGCAGGGCTTATGGCTTCCACGCCCACCTTGCCGTCGTTCATAATGTCGACGGTGTATTCTAGGGTGCCGTCAGCCAGGGTCATGCTGTCAGACATGCCCAGGTAGAGAACAGTTTCAGGATCGGGGTTACCTGACAACCAGTCCTGGATCATCTTGTCATACAGCACTTCCCAGCGGGTGTCGAAAGAGATTGCCACGGTATCAGTGTTTGACCAGCCGTACTCCCCAACAGTGTCCATATCTTTACCAACGAACCAGATCCCTGATTCCTGGGCAACATCTAACGGAGAACCGGAATCAGTCTGGTGGGTTAATACATCGACATTGTATTGGTCAACCAGGGTCGCAGCGATATCCCGCTCTTCCTGGGGGAGATACCAGTCGCCAGCATACTTGACGTACACTGTGATGTCCTTGTCAAGCAGGCGGGCAGCTTCCTGGACGCCAAGGTAGAAACCGGCAGTCCTGCGAATGACCTGTACTGACGGGAAAGCTGATACTACTCCAATGCTTCCTGTTTCGGTCAGAGCTCCTGCGACCAGCCCTTCCAGGTAAAGCGCCTGGTACTGCCTGGGGAATAGCCGGATGAAGTTGCGCTTTGTTGAAAGGTCGCTGGCGATGATCGATCCGAAGTAGACCTCCGGGTAGTCATCAGCAATGTCTTTTAATGGCATGCCCATGAATTCGGCGTTGCCGATTACGATATCTGCGCCTTCTGCAATTAACTCTTCGGCGTACGGGTTGGTCAGGTCAGGGCCGACCTCCTCGCGGTAGACATAGTTCACATTCGGGTACTTTTCGGCCAATCTCTTTCCGGCGCGGTCATGGGCTCCGGACCAGGTTGTCCCTTCAATGATGCTGAAATGTTCTATCGCAAGGGTTGCCTCTCCCGGCACCTCGACTTCTTTTTCAACCTCAACGGTCTTGACGACTTCCTTTTCGACCTCTTTTTCAACCTCAACGGTTTTAACGACCTCTTTTTCGACCTCGACGGTTTTGACAACTTCTTTTTCAACAACCTGAGGCTGGCAGGCTGAGACAATCATGCTGATTGCCATAAATAACGCTAATAAAAGCCCAAATTTTTTACCCATTGTTTCCTTCTCCTTTCCTTACTGTCTCATTCTTGGCGGAAGCAAGTCAAGTCTAAGTTGGAAAAAGTTTCACTTGAATTCTATTCCTTGTTATGCTTCCATGTTTTTTAACGTTTTATCGATTTGATGGATTGCCATCAGCATGTTTATCCTGCTAATTAATATTTGTTTTTCACCTCCTTCCGTCTTGTTTGCGGCTAAATTTACATGTCGCTTGGTATCACCTCCTTGAACCAATTAAAGACCGTTTTGATTGATTAAAACCAGAACAAGAATAAGAATTATCACGATTGCTGCGCCAACCACCCATTTAAGCGTAGTGGATGACAGGGCTTCTCCTGCCATATCCTTAGCCACCGAAACAGCAAATTCGCTTTCAGAAGGTGGTGTGAAATCTACCTTTTCCCCTGTCTCCCGAGCCTCGACGCGTGCAACCAGAGCTTTATTCATGGTATCCAGACCCTGGCGGATAATGCTCTTGCTGGCGGTATCAACAAGCCTCTGGCCGACGCTGGCAAGTTTTCCTCCTACCTGAACGTCTCCTTCATATTTCATCAGGGTTTTATTGTCCTCAAGTTCTTCGAGATTAACATGACCGGTGCCATCGACAAAGCCCTGTTTACCCTTGCCCTCCACTGTCAATGTACAGCTCTGAGGAGGTTGTTCATTTGAGACGACCAGCCGACCCGCGAAAACACCTGCCACCGGTCCTACCCTCAGGTTCATTTCCCCTTCATATTCATTTTCACCCACCTGCTCCAGGCTTTTTGCCCCCGGAAGAGCGGTCACTAGCACATCCGGGTCGCGCACAAGTTCCCAGACCTGTTCGCGGGGACCATCGAAGGTATATTCTCCTTCCAGTTTCATGTCCTGTTCTCCTTTGAGTGGATTGTTAACTTTATTTGGTTTTATCCTTTACTTGTTAGTAATTCATACAGCCGGTTTGGGCTGAGCGGTGTTTCACGGATCTCCAGGTCATAATCTGACAGCGCATTCTCCAAAGCCTGGGCAAAGAGAGCCGGCACAGGTATCGCCCCGGCTTCTCCGACCCCTTTACTGCCCAGGGGGTTGAGCGGTGAGGGGGTTTCCTGGTGTTCGATCTCAATATAGGGCATTTCGGTAGCCATTGGTATCAGGTAATCGGCCAGGGAGGCGTTCAGCAGCTGACCGTTATCATCATAAACCAGCTTTTCATAATAAGAGTTGCCGATGCCCATGGATATTCCCCCATGAATCTGACCTTCCAGAATCAGGGGATTCAACACGGTTCCGCAGTCCTCCACTACCACATAGCGTAGGATATCCACAGTCATTGTTTCAACATCAACCTCAAGAATCATGGAATGCACACCAAATGCGGTCGCTCCGTATTGAGGGCCGAAGTAAGCCGTCGCTTCCAGGCCGGGTTCAGTGCCCGGTTCAACCGCACCCCGCAGTGGATTGGCAAGCTCTGCCAGCTCGCCTAGACTGATGGACATGCGCGGTATATCCGCTACCCTTACCTGACCGTCTTCAATTTCCAGCTCCCCCTCCGGGGCTCCTAAATGTTTGCTGGCATGTTCTAGAATCTTCTTACGGACCGCCTTGGCTGAGGCATGGATGGCATTAGCAGCCACCACCGCCCCGCGGCTGGCGAAGGTGCCTGTTCCCCAGTGGAATTCGGCGGTGTCTCCGGTTACCAAGTTTACATCCCTTGGGTTTACTCCCACCTGGTCTGCAACGATCTGAGCGAATGTGGTGAAGTGACCCTGACCCTGTGTACCGACACCAGTCGCTACGCTGACTTTTCCACTGGGCTCAATTGTGATCCTTGCACCTTCATATGGACCGACACCGGTTGTTTCAGGAAAAGCGACAATGCCAATCCCAACATGACGTCCTTCAGATCTGTAACGTGGTTGGTCAACTTTTAAGAATTGTTCGTAACCGATTAATTCAGCGGCTTTCTCGATTGCGGGAAGGTAATTGCCGCTGTCAAAGATCAGTGGTGCAAATGCCTGGTCAATATAATTCTGTTCGTAAGGGAATGCATCCGGGGGGATAAAGTTTAACTTACGTATTTCTACTTTGTCCATCCCAAGTTCTTTTGCAGCCATATCCAGAAGGCGTTCAATAGCATACACTCCCTGTGGTCGACCAGCGCCGCGCACGGGCGTTGAAATGACCTTGTTGGTGAAGACAACCTTGATTTCGGATGTGAAATTGGGGATATCATAAACCCCCAGGAGGTGGCTCTGTGTATTGAGCGGAATAGTCAACCCGTATGGATCGTAAGCGCCGGTATCATGCAGGAACTGGTCGCTTATTCCCAGAACGCGCCCTTCGCTGGTCAATGCAATCTCAGCCTCGTGGATCTGGATCCGTTCCTGGGTGGTTGCGTAAAAGTTTTCACGTCTGTCCTCAATCCATTTGACTGGACGACCCAGTTTGATCGCAGCCCAGGGTATGACCAGTTCTTCAGGGTAGAACATCATCATTTTTGGACCAAAGGCTCCGCCGATAAACGGGGCAATCACCCTGACCTGGTGTTCGGAGAGACCGTAGCGGGCTGCGAGCCCATTGCGGATAGGTATCGGAGCTTGGGTTGTATCCCAGACGGTTAAATGCTGGCTTTTAACGTCCCAGTCAGCTACAATCCCTCTGTTTTCCATTGCGGCTGCCGCGCCCCGCTCGATAACGAAATGCTTTTTGATAATCAGATCTGCCTTTTCACGGGCAGCCTGGTAATCCCCCTTGTTTTGAACAAGCTGGGCAGCTAGGTTTGATTCAAGGTCGTCGTGGATGAGGATGCAGTCAGGTTTAAGGGCAGCCTCCAGATCGACCACTGCCTCCAGCGGCTCCAGGTCAACCAGTATGTCCTCGGCTGCATCTTCAGCGATATAGCGGTTCTCGGCAATAACAACCGCGATTGCTTCTCCCACATGCCGGATTTTGTCCTTGACTAGTGGCACCTGCCTGCGCGAGTTAAAAACCACGTCTTTAACAGTGGGGGGTGGTGAAACTAGGGGTGGACCTGGCGCCCAATCATCACCCATTGAATCAGCTGTGTAAACAGCCACCACGCCTGGCTTCTCAAGGGCAGCGGAAATATCGATGCTCTTCAGGTGGGCATGGGCGTAGTCGCTTCGTAGGAAGGCTGCGTGCAGCATATCCGGCAAGTCAACATCGTCAACGAAAAGAGCCTGACCTGTCAGCAGTTGCGGGTCTTCGTTTCGGGTTATCGGTTTGCCAAGGTATTTTTTTGTCACAATCCGGCTCCTGAATTCCTATTTATGGTTTTGACATTTTTTGGGCGGCTAACTGGACTGCATCGATAATATGCTGGTAGCCAGTACAGCGGCATATGTTTCCTGAAATAGCTGTGCGGATGTCTTCTCTGGTGGGTTTGGGATTCTCCTTCAAAAAAGGAATAAGGGTCATTAAAAATCCGGGAGTACAGAATCCGCATTGCAGCCCATGCGCCTCCCAGAACGCTTCCTGGATAGGATGCAGATTATCCGGCTCGCCTAATCCTTCAACAGTGGTCACTTCATGGCCGCTTGCCTGAACGGCAAACATCAGGCACGAGCGCACAGGCAGTCCATCCACTAGAACCGTACAGGCGCCACATACCCCATGTTCGCATCCAACATGGGTGCCGGTTAGGTCCAATTCGTGGCGCAGAAAGTCGCTAAGCAGTAAACGCGGTTCGATCGACCGTTCATACATTTTTCCATTGCATAGAATTGAAACGTTGAAAAGATCTTCCATATATCTCTCTCTATTTACCGTTGTTTGTGGCTCTCTCAAGGGCTGTGTGCAAAGCTCGTAATGTCAAAACATTTATCAGGTGTCTCCGGAAATCAGATGTGGCATGTATGTCACTGCTTGGGTCAGTGTCCCGGGATGCCGCAGTATCCGCGGCAGCCGCGAAAATATCATCTGAGGGTTCATGCCCCCTCAGAACACCTTCTGCCTGAACAGCACGGATTGGGTATTCTCCTACGCTCAGGTATACCAGGCGTGCATCCTGGATATTCTTTTTCTTATCGAGGGTAAGACTGGCAGTAACCCCGACTATTGCGAAGTCGTGCGAACGGCGGGCGACTTCATGAATCGCCCACCCGGTCCGTTCTGGGATCTTTGGAAAACGGGCTTCTACAAGGATCTCATCCGGTTCCAGGACAGTAGTGAACATACCAACGAAGAATTCATTTGCCTTGACCCAACGTTCACCCCGTTTGCTCTGCAGCCTGAATTCCCCGTCAAGAGCTATGCTGACCGCTGCAAGTTCAGCAGACGGGTCGGCGTGAGCTATGCTGCCGCCGAATGTCCCCCGGCTGCGTATCTGAACTGTTGCAATGTGCGGCATGGTCTCGTGCATAAGCGGTAAATGCTCTGCTATAACGGAATTTCGCTCAACCTGGTAATGGCGTGTCATTGCTCCAATCCGCACTCCGCCTTCATCGTCCGGACGGATGTATGAAAGCCCGGGGATATTGTTCAGGTCAATAAGGACTTCCGGCTGCACCAGCCGGAAATTCATCATTGGGACCAGGCTCTGTCCACCAGCGAGCAGTTTGGCGTCATATCCGTGTTCATCCAGATGGTCTGCGGTTTCTTCAAGCGTTCCGGGGGCTAAGTATTTAAACGGAGCTGGTTTCATTTATTTCCTCTGCATTACTGGCAAAAAAAGACCTGGCAGATATGTTTGATTTGTCAGGTCTTTTGAATTCTAACTCCCTTCTTTCCAGGCGATGAAGCGACCCCACATTGAAGCGATCTCCATGCCTTTTTGCAGATAGCATCCGATGTAATAACGCCCGCTCTCTGCTTCGGCGATGTCCTTTCCCAGGTTTTCGGCGTGCACAATTTCCTTCGGAAACAGGTTCAGGTGCGTGTCCTGGTAGTACTTATCAAGCGGGTACATTTCATCCCAATCCTTGCCGAAGTCAGCAATGAGTTTACGGTTAGCTTCTTCAAAAGTTTTTGGATGCCAAAGACGCTGGATAGTGTTCATAGGGTGGTCCTGGCTCACGGCGTCGATTCCCAGCCATTTTATCTTCTTTCTTACGCACCAGTCAGAAAAATCTGGCGATGGACCGGGATGTTTGATCATATAGCGGAACTCATCTGAGTCTGGACTGATCCAGCCATATTTATACCATCCGGTCTTTAAAATAAGAATATCTCCCTCTCGCACATCCGCAACGCTTTCGATCATCTCGGGGGTATATACACTCGAATTACTGACCAGGTGAGAAATATCTGCGATTACCCCTGGGCCGACCCAGTGATCCAGCGGCACCTCGCCAATCGTTCTCCCTGATGGCCAGAAGTGTTTCTCGCCATCCATATGGGTCGCCAGGTGAATGCTGGCATTGCAAATAGAACCGTTTCTACCCATCCCGAAATACTGCCCGCCGACTCTCTTAGTGTATGTGACCGTCAGGGGGATATAATTTGCCCATTGGGGAGTCTGTATGCTGAAGGGTATCGTAAGGTCGAGCATCTCAGCGGAATTCATTAACCCAAAAAAAGCATTTTCAGGCATTCCATCCGGGGGCAGTAAAGCACAGGCGCGTGCCCAGGAACTCTCCACTTCCATAAAAGGTATCGGATAAATTTGTATCCAGGCGCGCTGGTTTTTTAGTTTATCAATCTCGCCAACGATTGATTCTGCCAGCAGCAGATGCGCTTTGGGCATTGTGATGTGAGTCATCTGGTAGTACTCATTCTGGGGGAACATCTCGTCCCAGGATTTATCGTAATTCTCCATGAGTTTGGCTTCCGCCTTGGCGAACTCGTTTGCATGCATGTAGCGGATATTTGTGTTCATGGGGTGTTCGGCGCACCCGCAGTCAACCCCGATCATTTTAAGTTTTTTATCCAGCGCCCACTGGAAGAAGTCCGGCGAGGGTCCGGGATGTCGCACCAGGAATCCGAACTCCTTGGATTCCACCCCACCCTGGGCGTCCGGGTTGTGGATATCGGGTTGGTCCCAGGAGTACCTGTGATAACCAGTGTTTATGATCAAAATGTCGCCCTCTTTGACATCCGCTCTTTCCATGATCATTTCCGGAGTATAGAGGCTGTAATCTGAAACTGCGTCGGAGATGTCGACTACAACACCGGGACCGCATAACTCCCTTAACGGAATATCAGCGATGGCGCGCCCACCGGAGTGAAATGCAGTTTCTCCTACTAGATGGGTGCCCACCGTGTTCGACCAGTTCAATATCTGGCCGTTTGCACCTTGACCGCCCCCATATGCCCCCGTGACCCGTTTAAAAAAGTGAATTTCGAGTGCTTTTTCACCGGGCCAGGGAGGCGTGAATATACTGCAGCCCTGGGTTAGGTCAAAAAGCTTGGCTTCAGCTAACGTTTTTACAAATTCTTCCCTTTCCATCAGATGCTCCTATTAATATCCATACTCTTCAGCGAAGGCAACGAGTGCATTCTGGAACATTTCCATCGGAGGCCGCACTAGACCCGCCCCTACCTGACCGACGCCTGCATCTTTGTGGGCGATACCGGTATTTACCCGCGGGGTAATGCCAGTTTCAACTACCTTCCGAATATCGATACCGGTTGGCGTCCCGCGGAAATCAAGCGGAGGGATGGTGAAGTACTTGTGTTCGCTGAAACAAATCTCATACATCTCTAGGGTTGCGTTCATAGCATCTCTAGGGGTACCGCTTACGAAAGTCACAATCGCCGGGGCGCTCGCCATTGCGAAACCGCCAATACCGGCTGTCTCGGTGATTGTGCTATCACCGATATCCCCGCTGGCATCCTCGGCAGTGAAACCCGGGAAATACAAACCCTGCGGTACCGCTACCGGAGCGGTGAACCAGCGGTCGCCGAGACCGCTGATTCGGATTCCAAAATCAGTTCCGTTGCGGGCCATCACACTAACAATTGTGCTTCCCTCAACCCCGTGGGCAGCATCTACCATCCCTTTGCAGGCTGCCATTACCGGATTGAGTACGCTCAAAGCGTTGTCCGCCAGCTTCTGAATAATACTGGCGGCTGTTTCACTGTTAGGGGCAGCCCTGGCGATGAATGGAGCTAGTTTTGTGGTAAAGATGATCGAGCCAGCTTTATTGCGGTTGTGTCCTTCATCGCCCATGTGGAGTGATTCAGCCAGCAGGGCGCGCATGTCAATCCCGCCGCTCATGATTATCGCTTCACGCAGAACTGGAGCCATGACTTCTTCCATCCATCGCAAACGCTCCAGCACCTCCGGGCTGTATGCGCCATAGCGCAGTACTTTTCCGTAACCCTCATTCAGATTGGAATAGGACAAGTTCCCATGGGTTTTGTTCTCTAGGATATAAACTGACATTGAAGGACAGATAACACCTGCCATTGGGCCGACAGCCTGGTGGTGGTGGCATGGCTCCAGTTTGATGGCACCTGACTCGACCAGTTTCTTGGCACTTGATTCGTCTTTTGCTTTTCCTTCAAAAATCAATGCACCCGTGATCGCGCCGCGCATGGGTCCGGAGGCGCGCTCCCAGGTGATCGGTGGTCCGGCGTGCAGGAGCAAATCCTCCTGCATCCCGGGAATGGCATCTAGCGCTTTACCCATACCTGTCACAACCGGTTGGGCTTGCATCATCCTCTCAACTGCCTGTTTGTTTGCTTTATCGATATCCATGATCCCTCTCCATAGTTTTTTTGAATTCATTCAGAAGCGATTTAGATGATTAAAAAAATATTCCTTATTTATCCTGTGGGAAATGTTTGCCTGGTTTAAAGCGTGCCCGTGTTTCTTTCAGAATTTCCCGATAGAGTTCTAGGTTGCGGTCTTCCAGGTGGTCAAACGGCTGGAGGGTTTTGCTTCCATGAGTGATGTAGCGCATTGGATCGGGATCCAACCTGGCGGAAATAATTTCTTCAGTTCCACGCGCCTGCGCAAGCCGCCAGGCGGTCGGGTCTATGATCATACTGTGTCCGAAGCCGAAATTCCCACATGCATCTGAGCCGACCAGATTACTTGCCACCACGTATACATGATTGTCATAAGCCCGGGCTGCGTTGGTTATATACCAGATATCGTAGCTCCGCTGGAGAGCGGAAGCTCGGATTATGATCTCGGCGCCTTTTACAGCTAACAGCCGGGATAGCTCCGGAAAATCTCCATCGTAACAGATGATCATGCCAATATCTCCAAGATCGGTTTCGAATACATCCGCCCGTGTACCAACCTGAGCCCAGCCTCCCCCCGCGGTCCTTTCCCACGGCGCCGGGTGGGTCTTGTCATAAATCCCGGTGATCTCACCCTTCGGGTCGATCAGCACTGCAGAGTTGTATACCATCCCGCGGTCTCCGCAGCGCCTGTATGTAGGCCAGACAACATACACACCCAGCTTTTGGGCTGTTTCTTGGATACCATTCGTAATTCGACCGGGAGCTTCATCAACCAGATCCCATAGCTCTTCCGGGGATAAGCCAGTTTCGTAACCTGTGGTAACCGTCTCCGGAAATACTACCAGTTCAGCCTTATGTTCTTGGACTGCCTTTTCCAGCCATACGATGCCTTTCTGGATGTTTGCAGCGACATCATTTGGGGTAATTGAAATCTGTACACAGGCAGCTGTAAATTCTCGCATCAAAATCCCTCACGTTCACCTTTTGATTCGTTCCAATATCTCCATCATCTTCTGGTCGCCACCGGCTGGTGGGCGCCAATCCACCTGAATTGCTTTTGCTCCTTGCGCCTGCAAGCTCTCTGTAAAAGATTGCAGGCCGACGTTGATCGCCGCCAGCGGTTGGTTCAATACAGCTGGGTCAATTTCCTGGAAGTCCTTTTCTGATTGCTGGCTAATTTCCGGGCTTAATGCGCGTACTAGGCGGCCTGCGTAGCGGGCTGCCGCGTCATTGCTGGTTTCCACGGTCACGCCCGCTCCTTCAAGTTCTTCGATCTGAGTTTGCATATCTTGCGGGTCTTCATCTGTCCCAGAGACCACAGCTATTACTTCCAGTCGGCGGCCAGCCTGTTTGGCTGAGACAATTGCTTTCTTGATGGCAGGCGCCAATTCGCCTGCCGGGTCTGCATGTGCGCCGTAACCCAGAACGACATCCAGCAAAATAACGGCAACTTCAGGGTCATTTGATTCCGCTTCCAGGCGCCGGATACGCAAATCGTTGTCCATCATCGGGTGCAGCCTTCCAACCGTGAATTCGTCTTCTCCCAGGTCGATCAGTGTATTTTCCTGACTGATCAAGGAGTCTTTAAGGCGGAATTTCTTGTCAAGCGGGGCATTTGAATAAACGGCAGGGACGTAGTTCTGCAGCACGAGCAAGGCTTCATATGCTAGCGTCCCACCTGAGAAAAGCCCTCTCAGGTAGCGCTGGGAGGAGGCAAAGTTTTCCAGATTTATATTTTTTCCTTTTTCTAGATCCGCCGGCATTCCAGCAAGTTGGACCGCAGTCCTGGCGGTCTCATCAAAGGTGGTGGTGAAAGTCACATTCTCCACTTGACGGACTTGGGTGGCGTAGCCGATAAAATCCACCACAACCGGTTTGGAGACTAGGCGGGCAGCCTGGACAAGTTCATCCGCAACCGTTGCTGAGGGCGGTTTTGACACAAGTACGATTACCTTGGTGTTAGGATCTCGGTTCAGCAGGTCAAGACCTTGACGTGCGGTAACTGCTTTAACATCCTCCGAAAGGTCGCGCCCGCCGGTCCCCAACGCGTGGGTGATACCGGCGCCAAACTGGTGAATTCGTACGCTGACCTGCTGCAATCCAGTCCCGGAGGCCGCCACCATACCGATTGATCCCCGACGGACCTTATTTGCGAAACCCAGACCGATCCCATTAACGATCGCGGTGCCGCAGTCCGGTCCCATCACCAGCAAGCCGTTTCTGGAAGCGGTTTGTTTCAGCTTGATTTCATCTTCAAGGGATACATTATCGCTGTACAGAAAGACGTGTTTTCCCAGGTCCAGCGCCTGGCGCGCTACACCTGCCGCGTATTTTCCTGGGACGGATATTAGCACCCACTGGGCTTCCGGCAGCATTCTGGAGGCTGTCTCCAGGCTCTTAGGGTGGTAATCTGCCTCTATTTCGCCACTGCTGCGGGCTGACAGCAATTCATCCACTTTCTCCAAGGCGGATAGCGCGTCAACCTGGTTTTGTGCGCGGACGACGATAACCATGTCATCTGCGCCTGCGGATTGGGCTTCCGGTGCCAGCAGGTCGCTCTGTGCGAGGACATCTTTATTGGCATCTGTGCCCATAACAACTCCCGCATCCATAATCCCATCCTGTTCGGACAAGGAACGCTGCAACTGCATCAGCACTACCGAATCGTAATATGCTCCGGAACGAATTTCACATGTAGTTTTTGGCATAAATTTATCCTTTTAGACTATTCCCGACTGTTTCAACGAGTTGACTTCCTGTTTGGAATAGCCCAGCAGTTCAATCAGCACCTCTTCAGTATGCTCCCCCAGCATGGGCGGGGGGCGCAGAAGTTGGGCTGGAGTCTCTGAAAACTTGTATGGAAAACCCGGGAAACCAACCCTGCCAGCAGTCGGGTGTTCAATGTACTGTACAAGTTCCCGGGCTTGCCTCTGGGGGTGGTTGAAGACATCTTCGACCGCGTTGATTGGACCGCTAGGAATGCCAGCTTCCTGCAGCATGCCCAACCACTCTTCCGCATCGCGGGTGGAAAAGACCCGGTTAAGCACCTCTGCTAATTCTTCCCGGTTAACCACGCGGCTCTGGTTGTCCACGAAGCGTGGGTCGTCCTTTAGTTCAGGCATCTCCACAAATTCGCACAGCATCCCCCACTGGCGGTCATTTAAAGCGCCAAGTGTGATCCAGCGGTCGCGAGCCCGGAAGACTTCGTACGGGGCGATATTAAAATGGGCATTGCCCATCCGTTTAGGCTCCATCCCCGCCACGAGGTAATTTGAAGCCACATTAGCCAGCAGAGCAACAATCGAGTCCATCAATGAAAGATCGATCAGCTGTCCAACACCACTCTCATCGCGCGCCCGTAGGGCTGCCAGAATTGCAGTGGCGGCGAACATGCCGGTTGTGATATCGACAATCGAAACCCCCACCCGGTAAGGCGGGCCTTCGACCGGTCCGGTGACGCCCATAATGCCGCCCTCCGCCTGGATAATAAAATCATAACCGGGCCGACTGGCGTAGGGACCTGTGCGTCCGTATCCGCTGATGGAACAGTACACCAGCCGTGGATTGACTTCTTTTATACTTTCATAATCTAAACCCAGTTTATCCAGGGAGCCAGTCCGGAAATTTTCCACTAGCACATCCGATCTGGCTGCTATTTCGCGGATTATTTCCTGCCCATCATGGTTCTTCAGGTCAACCGTTAGGCTGCGTTTGTTACGGTTGACCGCCATGTAGTAGGCTGATTCTCCTGGGTATGGGCCGTAGGGTTCCCCGACAAAAGGCGGGCCCCAGTTGCGGCTTTCATCGCCGCGCCCGGGACGTTCCACTTTGATCACATCCGCGCCCATATCACCAAGCATCATGGTGCAGTATGGACCTGCCAGAGCGCGTGACATATCCAGCACCCGCAGGCCCTCCAATGGGCTTTTTTGTGCGCTGGTCTTGTTTTCGAGTTCTTTCGTATTAACCAAGGTTGATGTCCTGAATGGATTTACTGGATCTGTTTTTATTTATCCTCTGATTGCCCCCGTGTGCTCTGCAAATGCAAAAATATTGTTACCTGAGCATAACTTTTTTCCAAAAGACATTGATAGGTTGTTGTTGACTTTCAATGAACATTATACAAAATGATTGTGTAGATGGCAATTGTCAAAATCGATTCTCTAAAGTTCCGTATTTGATTTTATGCCCGGAGCGAATATAATATTCTCGGTTCCTTACAAACTCTTATCATTTGTGAAGCAGGAGGTTCACAGCAATGTTGAATGTACATCCAGGACTTCCCAGTTTCGATTATATTCTGCCGGGATCGCTGGCGGAAGCGAGCGCATTCCTGGCGCAACACAAGGATGATGCGCGCCCGTTTATGGGCGGCACTGATATTTTTGTGCGGATGCGAGACGGTTTTGGCGATTACAGATACCTGGTGGACGTCAAAAAGCTGGATGGCATGGATGCCATCCACTTCGATCCGCTGGAAGGTCTGACCCTCGGAGCGGCGGTAGACATGAATCGGGTGATCAGCTCGGACGCAATCCGTGACCATTACCCGCTGCTGGTTGAGGCTACCAGCAAGGTTGCCAGCTACCAGCTGCGCAGCCGAGCTACCATCGCTGGAAATATCTGCAATGGCTCTCCAGCAGGCGATACGATCGGCGCGTGCCTGCTGCTGGATGCTAGTTTGAAGGTCCATGGCCTACAGGGCTTCCGGATTGAACCGCTGGATTCATTTTTCCTCGGTCCGGGCCAGACAAAGCTCGGACCCGGCGATATACTGACCGCGATCAAACTACAAGCACCTGCGGAAGGGATGGTAGGCAGGTATATCAAGTTGGGACGAAATCAAGCCAGTGACCTTGCGATTGTCGGAGTGACCGCTGTTGGATATCCAGATAGGGATAGACCTTCAGGTTACCGGATCAGGCTGGCGCTCGCTTCGGTCGCACCGGTGCCCCTATTGGTGGACGAGGTGGAAACATACCTTTCCGGGGAACCGGTAACTGAGGAGCGGATTGCCGGAGCGGCCCGGATAGCTCAGGAAGCCTGCTCCCCGATTTCTGATGTGCGTGCCGGTGCTCGTTACCGCGAAATGATGGTGCGCAACCTTTCCCAACAGGCGCTTTATTCGGTCTGGAAGTCGCTCGAAGCGGCGCATTGAGCATTTGAGCAGTCAAATCCCACCAGGAGGATTTTATGGCAAACCATACAATAACACTGAAAATTAATGGCGAATTAGAACGCCTTGAAGTAGCTTCAAATCTGACCCTGCTTGGCATGCTGCGTCAGAAACTTACCCTGACAGGGACAAAAAACGGCTGCCATGCAGGAGAATGCGGCGCCTGTACGGTGCTTATGAACGGTGAACCAGTGAACAGCTGCCTTGTTCTGGCAGCGGAATGTGACGGTGCGGATATCGTAACCGTTGAGGGTCTGGCACAAATCGGCAGGTTGGATCCGGTTCAAGAGGCGGTAAAGGATGCCGGCGGAGTCCAGTGCGGGTTCTGCACACCTGGTGTCCTGATCAGCGCTCATGCCCTGCTTGAACGCAGTCCGGACCCCAGCGAAGAAGAAATCAAAGATGCCCTGGTCGGCAATTTGTGCCGCTGCACGGGTTATTTTCGCATTATTGATGGTATCAAACAGGCAGCAAACTTATAGTTAAGTGAGTGAAATAACATGACTGATAAAACAACTGTAATTCCAAGTCCGATTGGTGAGAGTGTCCCCCGCCTTGAGGGACGCGAAAAGGTCACCGGCGCGGCATTATTCGCCGACGATATTCAATTTGGGGCTGGGCTTCTGCACGCTCGCATCAAACGCAGCCCCCACCCGCATGCCCGCATCCTTTCTATCAGTACCGACCGGGTCTGGGAATTGCCCGGAGTAAAAGCGGTGGTAACAGGAGAGAAGCTCCCGGGTTATATGGGGCTTTACCTGCAGGACCGCAATATCTTCTGCCGGGACAGAGTCCGTTATGTGGGCGACCCTGTTGCAGGAGTGGCAGCAGTGGATGAAGAGACTGCCCAGAAGGCGCTTGACTTGATCGATGTAGAATATGAA
>JBJYWI010000228.1:0-4610 GCA_046259385.1 Anaerolineales bacterium | reverse complement strand
AACTTAAGATACTTAACAGCGAAAACAAAGTCACTCTGATCGCAGGGTACAACGGGACTGATCTTTCGACTCCACGCTCCCATCCAGTCTATCCCAATGAAAAAGGGAAAAGGAAACCAAAAATGACTCTTAAAAGCAAACGATGGTTACCTCTGAAAGGACCGTTCAATCCCGATCAAATGGCTGAGAAATATCAAACCCTCGCTGACCTGATCGAACCCTATGCCTCTGCGGATGTTGACGAAACCACATTCGCTGATGAAGTCAAAAAATTAATTGAACATGCCTATGAACGAGCGGATGCAGTAGAAGAATTTTTAGCATCGACTATCCGCTCACCATAGACAGTCCACATTATTTAAGGACCAAGGAGATTGTGAAAATGATTAATAAAACACATCAAAACATCGCCGAAGCGTATCCGTATGATGAAGCAAGGGGCTTAGACGATTCCTTTATTGAAAAGGTATGGTGTAAATTGGGTAGGCAACTGCCTCGCGGGCGAGTTAGCCGCGTTGTCACATTGTCACAGAAGAAACGCTAGAATTTCAGAACGCAACGGTGACGGCATTTTTGCCAATATTGGTACACCGGCGGGCAACTGAACGGCTGAACCATGAACTTAATGAGCTAGATTCCTCAGACAGCCGTTTTCTGAATGGGCAGCAATAGGACACGATACCTCTGGCTCATAAAATCATGAATATTTAACTGAAAGGATTACTCACGATGAAGAAAACAAGGACATTACTATTAGTTTTTATGCTCATTTTTACATTGTTGGCTTGTTCTAGAGACACGACTTATCTTTCGAGCGATATTGATATTGCGCAACCGGCTGCATCGTCCGAGGTGATAAATGAAACAATCGGTACTGACCAACAGACCATAACAGCAACAGCTGCTACTTCCACCATCAAATACGACAGCGAAGACTTAGAGCCCGTTGTCAATAATGCAGATATAACCACCATTACCCTGGATGACAGCGTCATCAATGTTGAGGGAGAAGAGGCTACAGTCAATGGCAGCAGCATCACCATCACCAATTCTGGAACCTACCAGATCAGCGGTACGCTCAATGACGGACAGATCATCGTCGATACTACCAATGCTGAAAATGTGACCCTGATTTTAGTGGACGTGAACACCACTTCACTGAGCAGCGCCCCCTTTTATGTAGCCAACGCCGAAAAAGTGATCCTGAACCTGGCGGAGGGCAGCGAAAATATCGTCACCGATGGGGTTACCTACCTCGCCCTCGACGAGAGTGGGGAACCCAACGCTACCATCTTCAGTAAAAATGATCTGACCATTAACGGCGAAGATTCGTTGACGGTGAATGCCAACTACAACAACGGCATCGCCAGTAAAGATGACTTAAAAATCACTGGCGGTACGATAATAGTGAACGCGGTCAACGATGGCATCAAAGGTCGCGACTCACTGGCGGTGAAAGACGGTTTGATATCAGTTAATTCCGGAGCGGACGGTCTGCAGGCCAATAACGATGAAGATCCTGAAGAGGGTAACGTAGCCATCGAGGGCGGGAATCTCAAAATAACCGCCGGTTTGGATGGCATTCAGGCTGAAACCAACCTGCTGGTCAGCGGTGGCAATTTAAACATAACCACAGGAGGAGGCAGTATTGCAAGCAGCAGCGGCGGTTTTGGAGGACGCGGTATGGAAGGCAACGCCAATCAAACCTAGGAAAGTGTGAAGGGTTTGAAAGCCGGGTCAGATTTAACCATTTCGGGCGGCGAAATCACAATCAGCGCTCTGGATGATGCCCTGCACTCAAATAATTCCCTCACGATTGACGGCGGCAACCTGGAACTGGCTTCCGGCGACGACGGTATCCATGCAGACAGTGCATTAACGATCAAAGGCGGAACCCTAAACGTTACCGAATCTTACGAAGGTCTGGAGAGCCAGGTGATCACGATCAATGATGGCACCATCCATCTTTTCACTAGCGATGATGGCATTAACGCTACCAGCGGTGGCGGGGATATGGGTGGTGGTATGCGCGGTGGAATGGATAACTTTGGCGCAAGCGACAACTATGTTTATATCCACGGAGGCTATCTTTATATGGATGCCAACGGCGACGGGCTGGATTCGAACGGAAACTTCGAGATGACCAATGGAGTGGTGTTGGTGAACGGTCCCACAAATAACGGCAATGGGCCGTTGGATTATATGAGTTCGTTCAAAATCTCCGGCGGATTTCTGGTTGCAGTGGGCAGCGCGGGCATGGCGCAGGCTCCCAGTGATGATTCAACCCAGTACGCTGTGCTGCAAATCCTAGATAATATGCAGGCTGCTGGAACGATGATCCACATCGAAACCGCTGCAGGCGAAAATGTGCTGACCTTTTTGCTAACGAAGGAATATCAATCCATATTGATCTCATCCTCCGTTCTACAAAATGGTGAAAGCTATACCCTCTTTATAGGCGGGAGTTCCAGCGGTACGCCCGTAGATGGTTTATACACGGACGGGACTTATACCCCTGGTACGCAGGCAGCCAATTTCACTATCACAAGCATAATCACCGGTGGGGGGGGAGGCATGTTCCCCGGTGGTGGTCCAGGAGGTAGAAGGCCAGGTGGTGGTGGGGTTCCTGCTGGTCCTCCTCCCCCCCAACCATAATTTTGCAGTTTCTGAGGAATTCAGAAGAAAAACTTTCTCTGAAATGGGCAATTATCCCGCTTCGAACAATAAAGGACAATGAACTCAAGCCTAACCCTGGTTGTAAGTATCTGAAAAGAGTCGAAATCCTTTATTGATTGAAGATCAGATATCCAACCCAAGCACCTCAATTTCTTCTCGGTTCTCAAAACAAATTGAAGATAAGATCCGTTCCAAGGATGATATGGAACGGTTCTTTAAGACTTGTGCCAAGCAGAGCTGGATTGCTATCCCTTACAGGGACCCTTCGCGGCGCGACCCCTGCGGTGAGCTGTTTTCTGCAGGGATGCTCCCCTAAAGGATGCTGCGCGACGCGATCCGAATTTTAGTCCCCGTTACGGGCTCCCGTGGTTAATTTATTTTGTCGCTTTGACATTGTCATCAATCTGTATTGTGCCCTAGAACTTGTGGCAGATTTTACGAACTACAATTTTTTAGCAACAGGGATAATCTCTTTGGCGAAGGTCTCTAAAGGATATATCTTATAAACATTGGGCATATTGAAAATGGCATGTGTGAAACCCATGTCGGATAATTTCTTCAGTCGCTCCAGCACACTATCGGCTGTATCATGACCACCCGCAAGATGGACTGTGCCAAGCGATGTTTTTTCGATAGTGTCATAATCACGGTTAAGATTTTCGCAGTGCCCTCTTAATGTGTTGATTGCTTGCTGCAGACGCTCTGTACCGGCGGATTCAAAGAAGTTACAAGCATCAGCATATTGTGCCACCATGCGTAGTGTCTTTTTCGGTCCCATACCACCGATCATAATTCGTGGATGCGGTTCGCTCAATGGACGTGGATTATTAGTAATTTTAGACGCAGCAATATGTTTGCCTTGGAAACTACTTTCCTCGGATGCCCAAAATTCTTTTGCCAATTGCAAATTATCTTCCAGCATCTCGAAACGTACACTTATCTCTGGGTAAGGTATGCCATATCCTTTAGCCTCTTTTTCATACCAGGCTGCTCCAATACCGAAATAGGCCCGACCACCTGAGAGAATATCCAATGTGTTAACCATTTTCAATAAGACAGATGGATACCGATAAATAACACCTGCTACTAAAACACCAAGATACACTTTCTCCGTCAATCCAGCAAAATATCCGAGGGTGGTATAACTCTCAAGCATGGGGTCATTATAGGCTTCACCAAATAGATTTTGAATTTGGTAGTAATGATCCATGACCCACAAACTGTAAAAACCACTTTCCTCAGCCGTTGTTACAATTTCTTTGAGTTTTGGACGTATTGCCTTTGTTCCATTGGGGTACTTAAACGAGGGAATTTGCAGACCGATTTGCATCACCAGTTCCTTATATTTATATAATACGTTTTCACTAAAATCTTATTGCCTATAACATAGGAATAGATAAAACCTAACAGGAGAGGTGTAATTAACTGATTGCATTGATATGGATGATTTCGCTCATTTTCTTTTTCTTTTGGGGAATCATTGCATACAACATTCTATCAAATAATCTTTCCGGCAGGAGCAATCTCAAGAAAAGTTTTGATACGGCAGACAGCCCTACTTGATGATGTCGGAGAAGAAGTTCATAACACAATAGAATGTTTTCAATGATGAGAAAGAATCTTTACATAAGATCATTGTAAAGATTGAGAAGGAATACTCGCAAAATATCGACAGGCACAGTTAAGAACTGATTATCTCCAATATCAAGCTATTGTTGGACTACTTTGCCTGATATTCAAACCGAATTAATGACACCCCAGTTCCCTTGAACTGGGATTGCGAAATGGACAATCGGATTACATCCTTTCGCGAAAAAACCGCTTAAGTGCGAAGTCCTTATTCGCTGGACATCGCAAAATGCCGGGGCATGAGAACCGGTACCCAATCAACGTTGGAACCATTCTTTAAAACTTGTGCCCAGCAGAGCTGGATG
>JBJYWI010000227.1:0-1944 GCA_046259385.1 Anaerolineales bacterium | reverse complement strand
AAGTATCTCACGTTTTGCGGGAACCGCTTTTATACAGAACATCTCAATATACATGGAATTGGCTGATATACGGTTCGCTGGCAAATATTATACCATTTTAAACCACACAAATATTTAGCAATTTCATACTCAAACCAAAAATCCCTTTTCCCCAATATCTTGCATATCAAAGATTACTATTTTACATATTTTTTAAACTGTATTATAAAAAATGTTCTATTTCATTCTCATTTTACCAGCGCATTCCACGGGAATTATTTTTATCCTCTCAAGAAATCTCTTTCCTTAGGGTCGCTTCCTATTAGATTTTTTGAGCAATTGCATAAAGATATTTGGTTCATTCGCCAGATATGTAGAGGAAAGATTAATGTTTCAACACGCGCTTTTTGTATATCCCTATCGGAAAGACCTAAAGAAATTTCGATTTATTCCACCATTAGGTCTTGAACTCATCGGAAAGGCCATCGAACCACATGCCATGGCTTTGGATATCATTGATCTGCGCTATGAGTCCAAACGCGCCTCTGATTTTTTGCGTCCAGAAACCGATTTGGTCTGTTTTTCGGTAAATTGGAAACGACGCGTCGAGTTAGTGCGCAAAGAAATTATGTCCATACCACCGGATATTTTTACCATATTAGGTGGTCGACATGCGACCGAGGACCCCGAAGGATGGCTTACAATCTG
Organism: Anaerolineales bacterium; assembly: GCA_046259385.1. GTDB lineage: Bacteria > Chloroflexota > Anaerolineae > Anaerolineales > UBA4823 > CAVWDI01. The sequence goes on along the minus strand of JBJYWI010000227.1, from coordinate 1,257 downwards.
CCCGAATGTTGATGCTGTCGTTCGCGGTGATGGAGAAGAAGTGATGGAAGAGCTTTGTAGGGGCGTGCCTCTTGAAAACATTGCCGGTCTAAGCTTTCGCAATGGAGAAGGCATTTACCACAATCCCGTCCGCCGATTGGGCGCAATAAAGGATCAGATATATCCCGACCGAAGACTTCGCCGATACACCTATGAAGTAGAAGTACAGAATATCAGCACTGGGGTGGAATTTGATATATTTTCCGCTTCACGCGGCTGCCCATTTAGGTGCGCCTTCTGCTCCTTTAATTTCAATCCTTGGGGTGAGAAACGTAACTGGTCAGGTCGTTCACCCGAGTCTATCGTGGAGGAGCTCGCTCAGATTAAAGCGCCGCTTGTTGGTTTTACCGATGATATATTCACCCATGACATGGATCGTGTCGAGCGAATTTGTGAGCTGATTCTTGAACGTGGTATTCGCAAGAAATATATCATTAACGCGCGGCTGGAAATTGCCCGGCGTCCGGATGTGATTCACAAGATGGAACTGGCGGGATTCACAATGTTACTGCTGGGCATCGAATCGGCCCAGGATAAAACCTTACACTCTATGCGCAAAGGTTTCAATACAGCAAAGATTCGTAAATACTTTGATGTGCTTCGAGGCAGCTCCCTATTGTTGCATGGTTACTTCATTGTGGGCAATATTGGAGAAAGCGTTGCGGAAATGAAGCAGATTGTACCATTTGCTCGTGAGTTGGGGTTGGACACGGTAAATCTCACTCTGCTGCGCAACAGTCCGTATTCTGGTTTGGACAAGCTGGTCGCGCAAACCCCTGATTATCATATTAGCCCAACTGGTAAAATCTATTCGAATCACTGTTCGCTTGAAGAACTCAAGCAATTGCGTCGCAAACTAGTTAAAGAATTCTACACAAAGCGTCAGCTCCTTCGAATCCTGAATAAGATGAGGCGAAACGGCCTCCTGAGGGTATTTCTTTCGCCTAATACTTCACATCCGGCTCGATTGGTTTATTCCCTGTTAAAGGCAAGATTGGCCGGTCATTGGCTGTAAATTTAGCATTGACCGGTTAATCTGCGCAAACTCAATGCTGTTTGGAAAAGATTCGGTTGAGGTTCAAATCGCCATTTCTTATTGAATTATCTGTGGTATTATCCCGACCTTTGATAGCAGATATAATCAAAGGCTACTATGCAGTTAGAAAAGCAGTGATAACTCCAACATATCCACACTATTGAACAACCTAAAAAACTTGA
>JBJYWI010000226.1:0-2688 GCA_046259385.1 Anaerolineales bacterium | reverse complement strand
AGTATCCATTGGTTACGATTATCATCAAAAGTGTCAGGTGAGGTAAATTGAATTTCGGATATCTCAACTTCTTGCTGGGTTTCAGTTGGTTCTTCAATTTGCTCAGTAACTTCTACCATCGAATCAGCTGTTTCCTTCACACTGATGGTAGCTTGTTCATTTATTATTGCTTGTGCATCAGAAGTCTGCTGTGCAGAAAGCGTTTCTTGTTGAGCCTCCACGTTTGACTGCGATGTTTCAAGTGCATATTGAGTTTGTTGAGGTCCTTCATCGATTGTTGGAGCACTGAGTGGGCTGGGTGTAGCTGCATTACACGCAAATGTTGTTAAAGTCAGCAATAATGTGATGAGCAGAATCTTCTTGGAATTCATGACCCCTCCTTGAGTCTATAAAAATCTTTTTAATTGGATTCGTTTATATACAATACTTTGTATAAATGTATTATTGCAAATTCCTTTAAGAAAGTCAACTATCCTTCCTTAGCATATAAACACAAAACCTCCTTTACCCAATACCCTTTGATAGATTTTCCAACAATCTATAAAGATGAGAAGCAAATTCTTCTCTGTCTTTCTCGTCTTGCTGGCGCTCATTTTTGGTGCAGCCTTCAATTTCCAAAAGAAGAAATAACACAATCCGGATTTTATTGACAATCAGATTCTCCTGAGGTATGCTTCCAAACATGCCCGGGTGGGTCCGGCGCGGCGGAACCCTGCGAACCCCGTCAGGTCCGAAAGGAAGCAGCGGTAAGGAGGAAATTCCGGGTGCCGCCGGGTTGCCTGCTCGGGCATTTTGAATCTCGAAAACAAAAGGCTTATTAGTAATAGCAATTATCCCTTTACAATCCATTCATAATAATGAAAAAATTGAGATTGAAAGGACTCAATCACAACTTTGAAAAGGCGGTTTTAATTTTTTCTGGAACAGCCGCCAGACAGGGATACCTGGCATCGATTGACCAGAGTATTATCAGCCTTTCAAATTTTGTCGCGACAATTATCCTGGCTAGAAACGCATCTCCAACTGAACTGGGAGTTTACGGGGTGGGATTCACCGCGCTGCGTCTGGTCAGAGCCATTCAGGACGGAATCATCATTCAACCATTAAACACATTTGGAGCGGGTTTGGTCAACAACAAATGGCGGGTTTATTTCTCCTCTACAGGAGTATTCCAAATTGCACTCGCTGTAATAATGTCACTGGGGGCTGCCACAATAGGTTGGTTCCTTACTAAATCAGGAAATGATATCGCAGGGCCAGCAATATATTCCTTATGGACAGCTTTCTTTTGCTGGCAGCTTTTCGAGTTTGTCCGCAGGACTCTTTACACCCGGACCAGTGTTCAATATGCAGTATTCATGTCAGCATTATCAAACACAGCTCGAATTGTATTTATGGTCTGGTTATTGATTCAGGGTAACCTATCTGGAACCACAAGCATACTCGCTTTATCAATTGGTTCATTGATCGGATTGATCCCAGGTGTTTGGCGAAGCCGAAATTATTGGGTATATAAGAAACTTCAATTAAGCGAAACCTGGGACAAAAACTGGAGATTTGGCAAATGGATTTTGGGTAGTTCAACTGCAAATTGGCTAGCTCTGGAATTCTACCCGGTTCTAGCAGCCGGATTGATCAGCTTTGCAGCTGCCGGGGCTTACCGGGCGATCCAAAATCTGGTCGCCCCTATACATGTACTTATCCGAGCCACAGATACGTTCCTTACTCCACGTGCTGCAAAAATATTTGACCAATCTGGTTTATCTGGTCTTGGCAATATTATCCGTACCACTTATCTTATTTTAGCCGCGCCTGTTCTTGGTGTTCTGGTTATTGCGCTCCTATTCCCAGAACAAATATTAACCCTTTTTTATGGGAATACATATAACCAATACAGCAATGGAATTATCTTGATGGCTCTGAGTTATATTTTTCTGTTTGGATATTCTCCCGTTATCACTGCTCTAAAAGCAGTACGTATTGGACAACCAATTTTTATCGCAAGTTTGGCTGCAATTGGTGCGATGTTCACAATTGGGATATTGCTGGTTATCAAATGGGGTGTTTATGGTACCCTGGCAGGACAGGCCTTAAACAGTTTTCTTTTATTCGTGATTCTATGGGGTTTTTGGTATGTTATTCAAAAAAGACTGCGTATTTTCAACCAGAATTCATATCCTAACCCGAATTAACCTCCGGGGAAGTCTGCCATTCCAATCTTTTCGCCAGCGATAATAGAAGGCAATCATAAAAGCCAAGAATATTATTTTTATATCGAATCCAATATTCATGTTTTTAATATAAACACGATCAAAGCGCAATTTTTGCCGTGGAGTTAAGTAATAGTCTCCTACAACCTGGGCCAGACCTGCTAATCCAGGCAGGACTGTGTGCCTTTCAGCATATTCGGGTAATACATCTAGGTAGCCTTTTACGAGAACAGTCCTTTGAGGCCTTGGTCCCACAAAACTCATATCACCTTTAATGATATTGATTAACTGCGGGATTTCATCCAGCGCGGTCTTCCGTAATATTTTTCCCATGCCTAAAATCCTCAAATCACCCTCCTGGGAAAGTGTCGGCCCAGATTCAATTTCCGCATTTGGCACCATGGTTCTAAATTTAAGTTGGTGAAAATTCCGCCCGCCGCGAGTTACTGAATTTTTAATAAAAATGACTGGACCAGGG
>JBJYWI010000225.1:0-20967 GCA_046259385.1 Anaerolineales bacterium | reverse complement strand
AACATCACCCCTTATTAATCCCTCCAATAGATGCTAAAATAACATCATGCCGTTAATCACCTTACTGACCGATTTCGGTCTGAAAGACGGTAATGTCGCTGCGATGAAAGGTGTAATTCTTAATATCGCACCAGGAACTCACCTCATCGATATCAGCCACAATATCAGCCCGCAGAACATCCCAGAGGCTGCGCTTATACTTGCTCGAACTGCGCCTTTTTTCCCCTCAGGCACCATCCATACCGTGGTTGTTGATCCGGGAGTCGGTACATGCCGCCGTCCAATTGGCGCAAATCTCGGTGATCAGTTTTTCATCGGACCTGATAATGGGGTCATATCGATGCTTCTCAAAAAGATTGAGGAATTAGAGCAGAATATCGCTTTTGTTCATCTGAATAAACCCGAATTTTGGCTTCCGCAGGTGAGCAATGTCTTTCACGGGCGGGATATCTTCGCCCCCTGCGCTGCCCATCTGGCACGCGGTGCAGGACTGGAACAATTAGGGGAAACAATAACGGACATTATCCGTTTCGCCCTGCCTGAACCCGAACTGACAAATTATGGATATCAAGGGGAGATTATCCACCTTGATCATTTCGGCAATATTTCATCTAACATTCGAATTGAACACCTCCAGGGGAAAAAAGTGTCGAAAGTACGTATATGCGGGAAAGAGATCAATGGGATGGTGAGAACTTTTGGTGAGAGAAATCAGGGTGAGCTGGTAGCGCTGTGTGGCAGCACCGGAAATTTAATCGTATCAGTTGTGAATGGCAGCGCTGCCCGGAAATTGAATGCTGTTGTTGGCGATAATGTTGAAGTATTCATAAATAAGGATTGATTTGACTCAGGAACCTGCTGTTTTCGTGGATGATCTCTCCTTCCGCTATCGTGACCGAGAAGAACTCGCGATTCGCAATATATCATTTGAGATCTCCCACGGCGAACTGGTTCTGCTCGCCGGGGCAAGCGGTTCCGGTAAAACGACTCTGATTAGGTGCATTAACGGATTAACCCCACGCAGTTATAAGGGGGATGTTCATGGAACTGTACAGGTTATGGGCAAAGATACCTGCGATCTAAAACTTGCCCAAATATCTCAAATGGTTGGAACTGTGCTTCAGGATCCCGAACGCCAGATTCTTGGCACCCGGGTTATAAACGAGGTCGCCTTTGGCCTCGAGAACCTTAACCTCCCGAGAGAAGAGATCATCGAGAGGGTCGATACTGCGCTCGAATATTTAAACATACCTGAACTGCGCAACCGCGAGACCTTCAGTCTCTCAGGTGGTGAAAAACAGAAAATCGCGCTGGCTGGCATTCTGGCAATGCATCCCAGAATACTTCTTCTAGACGAGCCCCTGGCAAGTCTCGACCCAGCCAGTGCTCGGGAGGCACTCGCTCTGGTAAGGCGCCTGGTAGACGAAGGTCTGACCGTGTTACTTGTTGAACATAGGGTTGAGGACGTGCTCAACATTAACCCGGACCGGGTTATGTTTATGGTAGAGGGGGAGCTTCGCTACCAGGGATCGGTTGAGGGGTTAAATAAAGTAGTGGACTATACCGAAATAAAGATGCCGGCGCAGGTAATCATCTCCCGGGCGGCGGAAAACCCACCCCCAGCTGAGATAATTTTTTCTCCATCCCATTCGGCAGCTGGCAGCCAAAGTGAAGCAGCCGACACGCCTGCACTGGTCAGGTTTGAAAACGTGGGGTTTGAGTATCAAAGCGGCATTCCGGTACTGGAAGATATAAATCTGGATATCAACCGGGGTGACGTTGTCGCCGTTCTGGGTCCTAATGGAGCAGGTAAAACCACACTTGTGAAACATGCAATCGGATTGTTGAAACCAAAACAGGGTCATGTTTGGGTAAATGGAATCGACAGCCGCAAGCTCAGCGTTGCAAGAATCGCCAGCACACTTGGCTATGTGTTTCAAAGCCCTAGCCATATGCTATTTGCTCCAACTGTTGAGGAGGAGCTTTCATTTGGGCCCAAAAACCTGGGGCATGATCCGCAAGTAATAGAAAAGGAGGTGAAAGAGGCAATAAGAATCGTGAATCTGGAAGGAAAAGAGCAAGACCCACCGCTGGCGCTCTCATTCGGGCAGCAAAAGAGGGTAAGCATCGCCGCAGTTCTTGCGATGCGCTCCCGGATCCTGGTTATGGATGAACCAACCGCAGGGCAGGATTACCGAAATTACATAGACTTCATGGATGCCATCCTGCAGCTGCCCAATTTTGAAGCGATCCTGTTCATCACTCATGACATTGACCTGGCTGTAATCTATGCCAACCGGGTTCTGCTGGTAAATGAAGGTCGTCTGATCGCAGACGGCCCTCCGCATTCGGTTCTCAGCGATATTGAGCTTCTGAATGCTTCCCGGGTTGTACCTACTTCTTTGCTGCAGGCGAACCTGGATATGTTTCCAAGAACTAACCGCTTCATGCGAGCAGAAGCGCTGGCCCATTATTGAGTTTTATAAACAAATTCCATTATTTTCAAATTATTGTGAATTCGAGGAGGAATGAAATGGACACAACTATACGTAATGTTATCCTTTCCCTGCTGGCTGTTCTGGTCCTTTTTGCGCTGATCATCTGGATAGGTGGCTCGCTTAACGAAAGCCTGCAGCTGGATGAAACCGCATTTATGCGGTTTGTATTTGTGATCATCGGATTGTTGATTGTATTTGCGGTTTACTGGTTTACCCGCGAAAACGATATCTGGGAAGTTGGAACTCGCGAGGTTGTTTACATGGCAATCGGCGCTGCTCTTTACGCGATTTTCTCTTACCTGTTCAACGGCACCGTATTCGCAGTTCCCTCTGTCAGCCAGGTTGCGTTGAGGCCCGCCATCTGTATCCCGATGTTCTTCGGATACGCATTTGGACCGGTTGTCGGCTTTTTTACAGGCGCGGTGGGCAACATGTTCGGTGACGCGCTGACCGGGTTTGGGCTCTCACCGCAGTGGAGCATCGGCAACGGGCTGGTGGGTTTCATCTCTGGTCTGGTCTGGCTTTTCCCGGATAAGAAAAAATCGATTGACCGGGTGCTGGTCATCAGCGGCGCAATCGCACTACTGGCTACCATTGTCTACTTCTTGTGGCCAACAATTGAGAATATGCTCTTCTTTGATGTCCCTGCTGGTATATTCGGCGATGCCCAGATCAGCCTGATAGCAGGCATTTCGATCGCAATCGGGTTTGTCCTGGTATTGATTGCCTATCTGTTGTTCAGAAACAATATTGAGATCGCGGCCGCGGTTGTCTGGAGCATGCTGGGCAACCTGCTGGGAATCCTGTTTGCCGCTCTATCGGATATCTGGATTAACGGATTTTCCTTCCCGGTGGCAATGGTCGGCGAGTACATCCCGGCTGCGGGTCCGAATCTGATATTTGCGGCTATCCTTGTCCCACTGCTGGTCGGCGCGTATGCAGCCGTCCAGCGGCAGTCAGGGAGGTAATTAAGTTTGGATAGGGGCTGTCTTAAATCAAGGTAACCGTCATTCTGAACAAAGTGCAGAATCTCCGATTTAGTTTAGGAGACCCTTCGCTTCACTCAGGGTGACAACCTTTTAGGACAGCCCATTCCTCTTAAGGCTATGCTAGTCACCTGGCGCTATCGCGACCGCAATTCTATCCTGCAGCGTTTTGACACCCGCGCCTGGATCATCTTTTACCTCTGTTTTCTTTTCTCTGTACTCCAATTCTGGGACCTTCGGTATCTGGCTTTCTTTTTTACGCTCGCCATACTGTCCCTGACACTTTCTCGAATCCAGCTCAAGGAGATGTACCGCGCTCTGATCTTTATAGGCGGATTTATCACTGTGTTTGCATTCCTTACCTTTCTTACCGGGCGTGGGGGTATGGAGGTTTACACTGAGGAGCACATCATCACCAAAATTTCAGCTCCATTCTCCATTTTCGGCTGGGTCCCGACTCTTACAATCACTGTCGAACGGATATTTTTCGCAATAAGCCAGTTTTTTAGGGTCTTCAGCATCGCAATTATGACGATCATCATCCCTTATTCAATGAATCCAGCGCTCTATGGAGTTACTTTCCGGGGCTTGGGACTGCCGGATAAATTCGCTTATGCGATGGATCTTACGATGCGTTTTATCCCCACATTTGGACGCGATTTCCAGTATACGTATGATGCCCAGAGGGCGCGCGGATATGAATTAGAAAACCTGCGCGGCGGTCTGATCGGACAGGTTCGCAAAATGGCTCCCCTGATCGTACCGGTCACAATCCACGCGATCATCGGCAGCGAGGATATTATCGACGCAATGGATTTGCGGGCTTTCGGAATTGGGCCGCGCACCTGGCTGATACAGCTTCATTACCGCTTCCGGGATTACATTCTAATCCTGTTCTCCGTGATCATGCTGGTCGCTTCAATCAGCTCTGCCCTGTTTGGCTTTGGGAAGTTTTTCGTTCCTCAGGGATTAATCGAGAATTTTGGAGGATAACTCACCATCCACTCCAATTCCACTGATCCGCAGCTGTCAAAAATTTTCCTGGAAAATTATTATGAACAATAAACCATCTCACTGCCTCTTTTTGCCGCGCGGCATAGTTGTGATCGGTGCATCTCATAATTCATCCAAGCTTGGTTACGGGCTGGCTCGCAACTTAGTCCAGAGCAATTACAAAGGGGAGGTGTATTTCGTTAACCCGAAAGGGGGTCGGCTTTTTAACCTGCCGGTTTACACAAGCGTTAATCTTGTTCCCGACCCTCTAGATTTAGCGGCAATACTCGTTCCAGCCCCGGTTGTACCGCGGGTGTTACAGGAATGCGGGGAGCGGGGAATAAAAATAGCCATTGTCAACTCCGGCGGTTTTTCGGAGACAGGACCCGAAGGCATGAACCTGGAGCAAGAATGTTTGACTACAGCCAGGAAGTTCGATATGTGCCTGGTGGGTCCAAACAGCGTAGGTATCCTTGACACCCATCTTCCACTGAATCTGACCTTTTTGCCGCCCCCGGGACCTCCACCAGGCAATACAGCCTTTATTTCCCAATCAGGTGCGATATGCGCATCTGTGATCGATCTGGCGCGCGATTCGGAATACGGCTTATCCATGCTGATAAGCCTGGGAAACCAAGTAGATTTTAACGAGACCGATGCGCTTGAACAGGCTGCAGAAGATTCCAACAGCCATGTGATCACACTCTATCTTGAAAGTTTTAAAGATGGTCAAAGATTCACCAGATATGCAGAAAAGATCACCCACAATAAACCAATAATCGCAATGAAAACAGGACGATTCCAGGCAGGGAAGCAGGCAATCGCATCCCATACCGGGGCTCTGGCAGGAAGTGAAAACGCATATACCGCTGCTTTCCGGAGAGCCGGTGTTATCCAGGCAGAATCAATTGAAGAAATTTTCGGTTGGTCGCAGGCGCTGGCCTGGTGTTCTCAATCTGTAGAAGGAAATGTGGCTGTACTGACCAATGCCGGCGGTCCAGGCGTAAGCGCTGCTGATGCGCTGGAAAGGGAAGGGCTCACCCTTGCCAAATTAGCAGACGATACCAGACAAAAGCTGATAGAAAACCTGCCGACTGCAGCCAGCATTACAAATCCAATAGACATGCTTGCATCGGCTTCCCCGGAACAGTACTCCCGCTGTCTTGAAATTATTCTTAATGACAGTCACGTACAGAGCGTTATGGTTATCATTGTCCCGCCGCCAATGTACCCTTCCGCTTCGGTTGCAAACGCGGTCGTCCCGCTTATCCAAAAAACGGATAAACCTGTAATGATCGCGGCAATGGGGGCAGGATCAGTTAAAGAAGCTGTTACGCAATTCCGGGCCGCGCATATACCCTGTTATCGTTTCCCTGAGAAGGCAGCCTCAGCGCTGTCTGTCCTGAACCGGAGGGCTCAATTTTTATCCCAACCTGGACTAAAACCAGTGACCTTCAAGGACGCAAATAGAGACGCTGCAAAAAAAGCGCTGCTGAATTGCCCGGTCCAAAAAACGGGGGGCTGGCTTCCATATTCAGCTGTTACCCGGTTACTTGAATCCTACAGAATTCAAACCATAGAAATTCAAATTGTTAGTTCACCCGATAAAGCTGTTGAGGCTGCTCGGCAATTCGGCTATCCTGTTGCGTTGAAAGCATACTCTCCAGATCTCCCCCACAAATCAGATGTTGGTGGGGTAAGACTGGATATAAAAAATGACCAGCAGGTCACAGAGGCATATCAGCAGATTATCGAATCGGTGAAAACTTGCCGCCCCGGTATTAAGGTCGAAGATGTAATCGTACAGCCGATGATAGCTGCAGTCCAGGAAGTCATAACCGGTGCTGTGCGCGATCCCCAATTCGGACCGCTTGTAATGTTTGGAAGCGGGGGAGTGCAAGCGGAAGCAGTAAAGGATGTTGCATTCTCCCTGGCACCGGCAAAAGATGAAGAAGTTGAATACATGTTTAACAATACCTGGGCAGGAAAAAAACTCTGCACCAACCGAAGTTTGAATGCACCCCAGAGACAGGCTGTCAAAGAGATTGTCTTGCGTTTAGCCCAATTGATCGCCGAATTGCCGCAAATCGATCAAATAGAAATCAACCCCCTTGCCGTTCTAAGGAAAGGAAATGGGCCAGCAGCGGTAGACGTCCGGGCAAAAGTCAAACTGGAATAACCAGCGGTTAAAACTCTCCAGGTAAAAGATATCTAAATTGGGATTTCAAACGTCCTTCTGACGATCGAGACGAGACAGGACAGACCGCTTTCCAGCGGTTCAAGATAGATACATTCCTTTGGCGTGTGCGCTCCCGCCCCTCTAGTAATGCCCACACAAACAGCCGGCAAGCCCCTGCTGAGAGGGATATTTGCATCGGTGGATCCGATCGCCATATTGGGATTGATACCAATTTTCAACAGTTCGCTTCTGGCAAGCTGTACCAATGGGTGATCAAGTGGGATATCTCCGGCTGGCCGGCTGCCTACTAAGTTCTTCTCCACTACAACCTGGGTTGATTTCGCTTTCTCCAGAATCTGTTCCACCTGCGAGACTAATCTGATCAGCTCTTTTTCATCTTCTGAACGAAGGTCCAATTCCATCTGGGCATGACCAGCTATTGTATTAACGCTTGTACCGCCTGAAACCACACCGACGTTTAGACTCGTCCGCGGGGTATCTTTTAATGGTATTCCAGATAATTCTACAATCAATTTTCCGAGTTCATTAATCGCGGACGGCTTTCCATAATCCACCCAAGAGTGACCACCAGGTCCCGAAATTTCGATCCGGTAGCGTTTAACTCCCAGCGCCCGGTGGTATATCTGTCCAAGCGCCATCCCCTCCAGAATAAGATATGCGGTCACGTTGTTATCGAAATGATCGACAACAGCCCGCATGCCAACCAGATCACCCAGACCTTCCTCCCCGACGTTAGCCACCAGCCATATATCCCCGGGCAGGCTGGTAACTACATCCTCTGAGCCACTTACGCGGCTGTCTTTTCCGGTTAATTCCCACATCAAGCCAAACAGACCCGCCACCCCGATTGAATTATCTCCTATTCCCGGTCCAGAAACCTTATTTACTTCCCTTCTAAGGCGTAATTCCGTTTCGATGGGAAAGACCGTGTCCAGATGGGCTGTGATGACCAGCGGCTTTGCGCTGCCGGATCCGGGAAGCCTGGCGAAAACATTCCCAATTTTATCGATATACACATCATCCAACCCTTCACGGATAAACTCCTGTTTTACAAATTCGGCTCTACGGGCTTCATTAAGAACAGGCGCAGGGATTTGCTGGATCTTTTCAGCAAGGTTGATCACGTGGGTAATTGTGCCAGCTGGCATATCTCAAACCTTCCTTACAGATTGACGGACAGCATCCAGCCGCGCTTGCGGAAGGCCCGGCAGGACACCAAAAGAATATTCGGGCCGGTAACCTTCAACCGCGATGGAAGCAGATATATTTCCAAAGAGGGCTGCTTCAAGTGGGTCAAACGTAAGCCGGTATCCCGCCATAAACCCTCCGCAAAATGCGTTGCCTGCCCCGGTAGGATTCTTTACTTTTGAAGGATAGGACGGCACCTCCCAGCGAGTTCGACCGGCAGCATCGTAAACAAGCTGGCCTCGCTCCCCGCATTTAATGACGATCAATTCACAATTATATGCCGCCAACGCTTCCGCCATTTCCCAGATATCCTCGCTTCTACCCTGAAACAAATAACGAATTTCCTCTTCAGCAGGTATAAAAGCTGTCAAACCTGTCAGAAGTGAAGGTACATCATTCCAGAAAGTAGGGTTCATATAACCAGGTGACGGATCAAGCGTGACCGTTGTGAACTCAGATTTTCTCAACAGGGCTGGAAATAAGCTGTGGGTCAGAAAATCAACCGGACAGACATGAATCGCCCCGGCTGTTTCGAATTCAGCTGGAATATCCTCCTCTCGCAATGAATAAGGTTTGAGATCAATACGGCTGTCAATTGGCTCCTCTATATATTCATAACCTAGTAACGCTTTTGGAAACGGCAGTCCATGTTTCGCAAAATGGGAGATAGGATTTTCGCGAGTATAGTCCCTGATACTGCTGAAAGCCATAAATGACCGGACATCCATGGGTTCCGGAAGCACCTTCACACCGCGCATGTCCAATCCTTGCGAAGAATAATAATCTATCCAGTTCTGGGGATAATCCTCTCCCACTCTAGCCAGGATACCGGGCGGCGGTTCGGCTTCCCAGACAACATAACCTGCCCCTGCATATAAAACATTCCCTCCAGCAATATCAATCAGGCTGTCTCCAGACGGAAAAATGACAAAATCCCTGGTAACTCTTCCAGCAAAGAGGGTTTTAGGCGATGAGATCTCCACGACCCAGATTATAAGTCAAATTCACCAGCTTCTAGATAACCTCACTGCCCTCCGTTTGGATCTTTGCGGCGGGATGCCAGCGCCAGAAACACATCCTCAAGGCTGGGTTCAACAGGCTCAAGCCTGAAATTCTCCAGCCCAATTTGTATTAGGCTGTTCTGGAAGGTTTCTGCGGTAACATTCTCTGGTGTTATTGCCCGCAGATGGTCGCTCGCTAAACCAGCCCGTATTACACACTCGCAGTCGTTTAACGCGTTCAACGCGGTTAGCAGATTCGCGCTATCCTTAATTTCATTTTCCATAGATCCAGAATTGACTATTACGTCCCAGGCATTTCCCGGCAGGGCGTTCTTTTTTAACGATGCAGGATCATCCATCGCTAACAGTTGGCCATCGCGCATGATTCCCACTCTGCCGCAGTATTCAGCCTCATCCATATAATGGGTCGTGACCAGCGCGGTCGCTCCTCGGCCGACATAATCATATATCAAATCCCAGAACGCACGGCGCGCGTTCGGATCTACTCCACTAGTAGGTTCATCCAGAAACAACAGCGGTGGATTATGCACGATCGCAGTTCCGAGCGCAAGCCGCTGCCTCCACCCAGTCGAAAGCTGGTTTACTTGCTGTTTTTGAACATTATGAAGTCCGGTGATATCGAGTATTTCTTCTACTCTCTCTTTCTCCTTCACACCGTAAATTCCCGCATAGAAAGCCAGATTCTCTGATACAGTCAGCTCCCAATAGAGTGAAAACTTCTGGGACATATAGCCGCTGTTTGATCTCACCTGTTCAGATTGTTGAACCGAGTCGTAACCCAGGACCGTTGCGCTGCCTTTCGATGGCTGCAATAAACCCAGAAGCATCCGTATTGTAGTGGTTTTGCCAGAACCATTTGGACCCAGATAGCCCACTACCTCACCCTGATTAATTTGAAAAGTTACGTTATCAACTGCCAGAAAATCCCCAAAATAGCGGGTTAATCCATCTGTTTTAATGACAGGTTGAACGGATAAATTGTTCATCCTAAATCCTGTGAAAATTCCATAAAAACATCTTCAAGAATGGGAGAAATGACTCTCAGCGAACGGGTCTGACCGCCCTGTTTTTCAATTTGTCCTTTCAGCAGTGATAAAGCTTCTCCGGCTTTACCAGCACCAACCCTTAAATGAAGCCGGTCTCCAAACATCTGTACATCTTCAACAAACTTACACTTTTTCGCGATTTGCCTCAACAAAGGTAGGGGTGTCCCAGATAATTCAAGTATCCTGCCAATAAGCGGCTTCTGTAATTCTGATGGAGAGCCCTGTTCCACCAATCTGCCTTCCAACATAAATCCGATTCTTGTGCAGCGGGCTGCTTCATCCATATATGGCGTGCTTATAAAAACCGCTGTTCCATTGGCATTGTTCCCACTGCTTGACACTAGGCGGATGATCAACTGCCAGAAATCCTGCCGGGTAACCGGGTCAACACCGGTCGTGGGTTCGTCCAGGAGCAGAACTCGCGGGTGATGGACCAGGGCAGCCGCCAGACCCAATTTTTGTTTCATCCCACCCGAGAGCTGCCCGGCTTTGCGGTTTATAAAATCAGCAAGTCCGACAAATTCAAGTATTTCCATGCAGCTTTCGAGCCAATCCGAAGCTGCCTGTCCCCGAACTTCAGCAAAAAAACGGATATTCTCCAAAACAGTCAGCTCTTCATACATCGAGAATCGCTGCGGCAGGTACCCCACCTGGGATCTCGCCTTTTCCGGGTCGTGGATCATATCAAATCCACCCAACATTATCCTGGATTCTCCGCCTTCAACAGTATAATCAGGTAAATAAGCTCCACATAGCAGCCGGATAGTAGTGGTCTTTCCCGCCCCGTCAGGTCCGACCAGGCCATATATCTCGCCGGAATGTACCTCAAAGCTGACATCCCGGACCGCGCTCAAGCCACCAAATGATTTTGAAAGATTGAGAGCCGCGATCAGTACGCCCATTGACTACTCACCAAAAATCACATCCGCTGGCATACCTGGTTTTAATTTCTCGCCTCCATATAGGATGGATAATTCCACTGCAAACACCGTTGACTGGCGACCTTCCTGGGTCTGGACATTGCGGGGCGTAAACTCAGCCCGATCTGCAATATGGGTCACCTCCCCCCTGAACAGTTCCCCGGGAAATGAATCCACATACACATCCGCTTCCTGCCCCAGGAAAATATTTCCATATCGATCTTCAGGGACATACACAGTAATCGTGAGTTGATCAAGTTGCCCGATTGACATGACTGGAGACCCGGCTTGTATCACCTCACCCGGCTGCACGTTTTTACTGATAACCACACCCTGGACGGGCGCGTAAAGGTTCAGCTTTTCCAACTGTACTTCTATAAGACCAAGCTCCGCCTCCGCCTGTGAAATTGCCGACTTCACCTGGTTTAGCCTTGCCTCCGCCTGGTCAACCCCAACACGCGCTTGCTGAATAGTATCTTCAGCCTGTTGCGGTGAGACTTCGATTGCTTTAATTCTTGCCTCCAGAACAGCGACTTCATCAGGGTCTGGCCCTTCCGCCAGATCCTCCAGATCTTGCAGAGCCTGTTCCTGGTTTGCGAGCGCTTTTTCTAGTTCAGTCTCGTATTCCAGCCTGCGGACTGCCGAATCGTAGTCACTCTGAGCTTCCTCCAGTGCATCCTTTAGATCCTGGCGGGTTGGATCGCTGCTTGATTTATATTTATACGGCTCAAAATTATCCCTGGCTTCATCCAATCTCTCTTTCATCACTCCAACAGCTTTCATCGCACTGAAGCTTTGCTGGTTTGTGGGTACACTGAAATTATCAAGCTGATACTGGGCTTCTCTCACAGCTCGATTGGATGATGCGACAGCCCTTAATGCCTCGCCTTTAGATACGGCATGGGTTTCATACAATTTATCAAGCGCCTGCTCGACTGAAAGCAGTTCGACATTCGTGCTGGCAAGTACTGCCTGAGCATTTGTCTCCGCCGACTGCAAAGAGGCTTTCGCCATTTCGAGGTCCGTCTGCGCAGTCGATAAATTCGCTCGCGATGTTTCGAGTGAAGTGACCGCTCTCTGGGACTGGGACAACAGCAGAACATCATCCATCCGAAGCAGCAGATCACCCTCGTTGACCGTATCACCCTTGTCAACCAGAACCTGCACAACCCTTCCGGATTGTTCAGGCGCAACCAGCACTTCAACCACTTCAATATAACCGGAGGCTTCTATGGGTCCATTCTGCAAATCAGCCCTGCCATAAAACCAGTACAACACCACGCCAAGAATAACGATCGCCAAGAAGATTATGGGGATAATCTTTTTAATTCGTCCGTGCAACTATACATCCATAATTAATCAGGAAATCTCGGACAAAATTAAACAAACCAAACTGCCCGCATTAATCCAGTCGTTTTCGAAATCGCATCGCAGCTGCGGTCATTAACAGCGTCCCAAAAATTGCCAGGGCGATTATCTCCCTGGTTAAAGCAAACACACCAATATCCTTAAGCATTAATGAGCGGATAATCACCAGGTAATACCTTAATGGAATTAGGTAGGAAATCCACTGCAGCACCTGCGGCATAGCTTCAAGCGGAAAGAAAACCCCTGAAAGAAACAAAGCCGGCAGGAGGGTCATCCATACAATCAACATGGCTTCCTGCTGGGTGCGCGCCAGGGTAGAAGCAAACAAACCAATACCCAGGCTCGACAGCAGGAATAAGGCTGACAGCGCCAGAATCAGAACCAGACTCCCCCGGATTGGCACTCCAAACCACCAGTGTCCAATCGCGAGCACTTCCAAAATATTCAAAAACGCCAGAACTGCATATGGGAGAAGCTTTCCAACGATTAACTCCCACGGGCGGATCGGAGTCACAATCAACTGTTCAATTGTTCCGCGCTCTCGCTCACGGACGAT
This sequence comes from Anaerolineales bacterium, assembly GCA_046259385.1. GTDB lineage: Bacteria > Chloroflexota > Anaerolineae > Anaerolineales > UBA4823 > CAVWDI01. The sequence goes on along the minus strand of JBJYWI010000225.1, from coordinate 8,190 downwards.
CGCACTCGCAGTTAATATCGATGTCAATGCATACAGGATTAATGCAATCACACCTGGGATCATATAGTAAGAGCTGACCAGATCCGGGTTATACCAGACCTGCGAACGCACTACAACCGGAGGCATTATTGCATTCGACAACCCGACCCGTGCTAGACGCTGCTCTTGAATCACAGTCGCATGCTGTTGTCCGATCAATTGGGCTGATGAAAGCGCGGTTGAGGCGACCGCCGGATCGCTACCATCGAGGATAAACAACACCTCAGCTGTTCCGCTGGTCCGAACCCGGTCGGTATAGTCCGGGGGAATAACCAGACCGGCGCGAGCATCACCGCCATCTATCAAATCACGTAATTCATCCTCTGAATCCACTTCAAACTTCAAGGCAAAGTAATCGGCTGCCCTATAGGCGTCCAGCAGTTCCCGCGCGGCCGGTCCCCGGTCTTGGTCATAAACTGCCAATGTTACATTGCGTACATCGTTAGTAGCAGCATAGCCCAGAAGGAATAACTGCATAATCGGCATTATCAACACCAGTATAAGCGTGCGCGGATCCCGGATAATCTGTATAAATTCTTTTCGGATAAGAGACCCCAAACGTGAATTTATCATACCTGTGCTATTCCTTGGGTGCCAGCATTGTCTCTAAGAATTCCATGCAGGTAAATATCAATGAAGTACTCGAGGGCGTTCTCCCGCATTTCTTCAGGAGCTTGTTTCGCAAGGACGATTTCAGTGATCAAATATGAAAAAAACAAACCGAAAAATGTGCGAATTAGCATTAACGGCGGAATCGGCCGCAGTCTGTCCCTGTCAAGCTGAACAATCCGTTCGACAATCTCCAGCTGGTATGGTCTCAACGAAGATGCCAGTTCGCCGACATGTTCGCTGTTGAACTCTACAACTTCTATAAACATCAGATTCATAAAATCGGGACGATCCCCAAGCGCCTGGATCATTTGCTTTATAGCATTACCTACGACCTGTTCAACCGTTTCCCCTTCGGCAGATATTAAAACCGGCATCACATCGTGGTATGGATGGTATCTGAGAAAGACCTCTTTAAATACCTGCTCTTTGCTGTTGAAGTGATAGTAAAGACCCCCCAGCGCGATCTCAGCGCTTCTGGCAATCTGGCGCATCGAGGTGCCATGGTAACCCTGCTTAACAAATAAATCATGGGCTGCCTGGACGATTTCCTGTTTCTTACCCCCGGATTCTCTCTGAATATCCTCTGACATTATTATCTCGTATAATAATGAACGAACGTTCGTTCATTATTATACAAATTTTTTCCAACAAGTCAAGCAGAGCCGGTTATTTATGTCTCTTTTGTGAACGGTTTGTTTACCTGTGAAATTTTCAGATCAAGCGCCGCCTGCATTTCTTTTGCAGCCTTATGAGTTAAATAAAGGTTGTTTAACTCCTCCGGGTCATTCTTTAAATCAAAAAATTCGTAACCATAAGGAGCGCCTTTATAGCCAAGATACCGGATCAATTTGTACTGGTCCTTAAACAGCACAACGGATGCCTTAGTGAGCGGTTTAAATATCGAATTGGACTTTGCTTCTACCGCGTAAGCCGGGCGATCAGAAGATTTTTCAGCGCCAAATCCAGGCAGGACCATCCCCTCACACCATTCGGGAACCCGCAATCCAGCTATATGCAGCAAAGTGGGAAGTAAATCGACGGTATTGGTTAACGAATATATATCCTTTCGGAGGCGGTTGCCGGGAACGGATATAAACAGCGGTATTCGCAATATTGGCTCAAATACCATTCGGGTTGAGTGGCCTCTCATACCGCGTTCAAACATCTCTCCGTGGTCAGAGGTGAATATGACATAAGAATTCTCCATCAACCCCGTCCCTTCCAGGTAGTCGAAAAGACGTCCGACCTCAGCATCAAGATTTGCTATGTAGCGGTCGTAATCCCTTCTTGATTTATTCAGACTGTCCTGGGAAATTTCCTTTGACAACTGATGGACAGGTTTTTCAATAGGTTCCCAGCTATCATTAAAAAAATCCAGGTAGTCTCTATGAGGCCGATAAGGACTGTGCGGGGGAATAAAATGGAGATAAGCCAGGAAAGGAGATTCCCAATTCTCCATGGATTGTATGACCCCATCAATTACCTGGTCGATTGTAAAAGCTAGTTTCGTTTTCGGCTGTCTGGGAAAACCCAAAGGGTACTGGTTTTGAAATTTCTTTTTCGCGGAAACCAGTTTAATGGCAGAGATAAAATCGGTCACTGGAGAGAGAAATAATGACCCGCTGGTCTCATCCTGGTCAAAGAGAAAATCATCCAGACTGCCCATAGCGTAATAGGAATCCTTCTGGGCAAAATTATCATAAAATGTACCGCCGGTTAGTGAAAAACTACCCAGAGGAAGGTGTCGATCCAGGAAGGGGGAAAACTGACGCAGGAAAGTGTCAGCATACAGATTTTGCGTGTATGCGATCTGGTTATACCTCGATCTTAATAACCCAAACATGTTCCCGGGTGCATGCTGTTCATTCACCCGGTTGCCATATGCAAATGCACGGTGCTTCCAGGGATATGTTCCGGTGAGGAATGAAGCGGTGCTGGGCGTTGTAAAGTTGCCCGCCGAATGATGGTTGTGATATACAAACGATCTATCCGCAAATTTTGCTAGGTTTGGGCTGGTACTGCGCGGGTAGTCGTAAGTCGTCAGATGCAATGCGGATAATGCATCAAAGAGAATGATAATCACATTATTAAACTGTGAATTATTTGCGGCTATTCCCTCAATTTCAGCCTTTATATCAAGCAGATCAGATGCGACTGGGAAAAAAAGCATTGCAGCCGAAAGCTTTATGAAATCGCGGCGATTAATCGATTTTTTCATATAAACTGAAACACAGCCCTTATTAAATGATGTTTCGCACCAACACTATTAAAAGAGAAACCAGACCGACAGGAGCATAAATCCAGGTGAAAATAACCATTCGGTCTGCAATCGATTCAATTAATTCTTCAATGCGCTGGTGCCGTTTCATGAGGATCGATGCTGCCAAGAGGGTGACGACCAATGAAAGTGCGAAAATCAACAGCCATTCAAATGGTTCACGCAAATCATTAAATTCGTACCCGCGAGCATACAACTTCAGAATCAATGCCCAGAATGTACAGGCTGTAACAACCAGGCTCCCCTGTGCAATAAAATGGGCGCGAAAGAATTGAGAGGGCAGAATTAAGTTCATCAGCAGGATAAATAAAAACAGCATAGTGCATTCAATAAAAGCAAATGCAAACACATATGAAGCCAGGAAAAAAATGTCCACCTTTGAGTGCGAATACAGCCAGCTTGGAATCTGGAACAGCATCCGGTAGGTAGTGAATGAATATACGATGAATAAGATCAGCGAAAAAACAGGCAGGGATGCCTGCCAATCCGGAAATTTAGTGAGAAATTTCATACGCTACCAATCCACCTATCACCCTGCTTCACAGCTCTGATATGACATAGCGCAGTTTTCCGGAGGGGTCATTCGGGATGATGTCCACTGGTCTAATATGGATTACAGAACCTTCGAGGTTCTTTCTTACAGCCTCACAGATGAATTCCTCTTGCTTGATACAAAACGAATTACCTCTGGGAACAAACTTCAAATCAAAAAAGTCAGGCTCTTTCTGGATAAACTGAAACTTCTTCGCTCCACCAACATGTTGGACCAGGTGGTGGAAGTAAAAACAGTAGATGATTTTACCGCTCGCCAGGCGGACTGCATCCTGGCTGCGCCCGATCAGATCCTTTATGATACCAAAACCTAGGTCAGGTGAACAATCATAGCAACTTCCCATACCGCTTGCAAGGTTATTATGATTAAAATGGAAATCCCTTCTCTGAATTTTTTGCGCAAGCGGGCAGATCCAGTTCTTGAGAATGGGAGTGGAAAATTCATTTTGCGACAAGGATTGTTTGCACCCGATTGATGATAGAGTATTTGATACAGAATTCTACTGCACTGGATGCCTTCTTTTCCCTATCTGATTAAATTCTTAAATAAGGATGTTTACAAATATCTGCATCAGGAGTCTGAAGGTTTTAATTCTGTCTTATCTTTGTTGTATTGGAATGTTTGAATAAGGATCGACAATAAACTCAACCATCTTATTTGAAAAGAATTTATCTGTCGGACTTTTTGAGGGATTTTCAATTGCTTTGGCTGGATGTTTTTATATTCCTGCATTATCTCGCTCCGGCGGGTTTTAAGCATCTCTTGCTCATAATATACAGTCCTCATCTTATTACCTCCAAATAATGATTATTTATGGGGCAAGTTCTCCTGTTGATCAATCCTTTTTCTTCACGGTTTATACGGATGTTTTAACGACATACTATGACGCCAGTATATCCAATTGGTGTCGTCAAAACGTTCAACCCAACCTCAAAAGAACGTTCCAGTTTTGGTTTAAAAGGTGAAAATCAATTTGTTATGATGGGAAATGAATTATGCTGCAATCATCAATTCGGTAGGTATTGGAAACAGGGATGGGAAAAAGAAAGTGAAAGCCTTCTTTGGAATTAGAATAATGAATTAAATAAACGAATTGAGATCAACAATTGATACCAATATTAGATGCTCTCGGTAGAGATGCTTTGTTCCTGGTGGTTTTCATTCTGGGATCCGAAGATTCCCCTCATTGTAAATTTAGATGCTCCAGCAATCTTAAACAAAAAATTTAGTTTGATTTTATTTTTGGCGATAAATCTTGATTAAGTTTCGCAGATACTGATCTGTGAATTAAGTATAAATAAGGCATACCCATATTGGTTTCCACGAGTGAGTTTACCAGCAGAGGCATGATCTCTGGTGGACGGATTCCTGTAATAAGCAGGATAAATTCCCAGCTGAACTGCACACCAATACCAATCGCTAACAACCACAGCAGGTTCACGCGACCATCTCCCTTTTCTTCTGTGCGCAGATTATGAACTACCAGGTAAAGATAGCCAACGAACAGTATTAATGCCATTATGCCGTGGTAGGCAGAGGTCGTTCGGTAAATGGATATCTGCTGCAAATTCTTTCCTAGGTTCTGGCTCAGCAGAGCTACCGCAATCCAACCGATAATTGGAAGAAGCGACCACTCTACTGAAAATCTATCACGATCCAAGAGTAACCAGATCCAGGAGAAATTTGTCAGGCCATAGCTAAAGCTGAGCCACAGCAAAAACCAAAAAGGGTCAGCTCCCTCTATTACTCGAGAACCCAGGGCTTGATAAAAAATCCCATAGTCAACAAGAAAATAAATCAGACCTCCCGCAATACCGGCCAGTATTGCCAGGTGTCTTTTCGTATTGATCAGGACGAGTATATAGATAACCAGCCAAATGATATCAAGGTAAATATACAGAGAATTAAAAGTTCTGGCTGCGATCAATTCCATTACATTTTTTCTTTATGCCGATAAGTTGTCAATTGCCTAACAAAGATTCCATCCACCTTGGTGAACTGTTTTTTAAATTACTAAGAAATATCAAATTCTCTCCGATGCCATATTTTTAGTTTGTGGCGAGTTTGATTATTTAGTCAACCTTACAATAAATTAGAGCCTGTTATTTATTCAATTGTGCCAAGCAATGTAATCACCCCATCATCAATTTCAATTTCCTGAATGCAGGCATTTTCAGACATTTCGTGCAAAATATCCAACAGGATGCCTCTGACCATAGCTTTCATGCCTTCTTTTCCATTATCTGGCATATCAAACATGCCGACTGAAGATGAAATTATGGTGACTTTCGGCTCACACGAATCTGCGGACACTGAAAGGACCACTTCCAGCGGTAATGTAAATCCCATTTGGGATACCTGGGAGCGAATCTCCATGGCATTGTTGGTTAATTCAACTGTATTGTTCTCCATAACAGCTTCTTCATTTGAGCTCATTCCTTTGTCAACAATTTCGGTCAGCTCTTCCTGTGTGATCTGCAATTCAAATGTTTCCTCTGATTGTGTAGGGGTTGGGGAGTCTTCTGGAGTAGCTGTATAAGTTGGCGGAGAGGTGCTAGTCGGTGTATTTGAAGGTTCTGGCGGAACTACTGTCTCAGTAATTCCCCCTATCTTCTCTGAATCTGCTTCCGGAAGGGTTGTAACTATTGCCTCCGTCTCTGTTGATGCGATTACTGGTGGTTCAGGGCTGCACGAAAAGAGCCCGATACAGAAGGATACAAAACAAAATGCCAATGCTGCTCTAGAGTAATTTGAATATTTCATGACCTGTTCCCATTTTTTGAACGAATTCCCAATACTTCACTAAATCCACAATGCATTAAAGGTTAAATTTCCAGCCTCACACCAATTGTATTTAAGAAATTTTTAGTACGGTGAAATTGTGTACTCGTGATCCTCTGTCTCAGCTAAATGTTTGAGGATTTCGCCAGCGTGGGAAACCCATTTCAACCCAATCTCATTTGCAAGTGGAATATCATATTGAGCTCGCCCGTATACTATGCCCAATACATTGGGTTCCCAATTGTGAACTGCCTGAACCGAAGTCCAGTAGAAATCGACGATCCTTTGGTCTCCTTTCCACTGCAGTCTTTTATTGGTCATTGTGAGCTTGCCAGCGCCAATGGCTACCCGTTCAGCTCCAGTTTTTTGGCCCTGAGGCTGGGTCTTCGGCGCCTCCTGTTCTTCCCAATCCTCAAACAGCTGATTCGGTTTATGCGGTTTCAACAGCGCTCCATCAACCTGAAGATACGCCTCTTCCCCTTCCACCAGATCGATGTCTTCCGCCGGGACTGGCACCGGCTTGAATCCTTCTTTCATTACCCCATTCCATACGGACAGCGGCATATCCAGTCCAACAAGTTCCGGCGCCCCTTCAATAACTCGCATCCGAAAATCGTGATAAGGGATCCGCTCAAATTCCCAGACCGTGCGGCACGACTGACAGCGGACTAACTCCTGCCGGAACCAGGGCCGCTCGTGGTCGAGCGCATCATACACCTTACACACCGGGCAACGCCAGAGCAGCAGCGACACCCGCCGTTTGGAAAGCGGGTAGCTTTTGGGGTTGACCGACCATTTTTCCGGGGGCACCAATCCCGTGGGGGGATTAATCTGGGGAACCGCATCAAGCACTTTGCCATTTTGCAGTATCGTCCCAACCCAACCTTCAATTCCCCCTTCCCCGTAGCTGAGCCGGTTAAATACCTCCGATATCTTCTCCGTCGCTTCGACCAGGTCATCATCCGTTACGTTTTCCATCGGACCTTCTGACAGATATAATGGGTCGCCCACCCTGACCGCCAGGCGTCCACGCAATGAAGGAAAACTCTGCCAGGATGGCCAGTTTTCATACGCGCCCATCGTGCAGATCGCAGGAATTATTGGCGCCCCACTGTGCAATGCCAGCCAGGCGGAGGATTTCCCAAGCGGCACCGGCAGCCCGTCCCACGTCCCGATCCCCTCCGGGTTCATCAATATCAGCCCATCGTTCTGCAGGCAGCGCACTCCTTCAAGCAGATACAGCGCCTGCTTACCAGCAGCATGTGGGGTTAATGGACGGATACGAACTGGTATCCCATATTTATCTCGTAATTTGAAAGCATTTTTCATATAACTATGGCTGAATAATTGGTCGCGCATATACGCCTGCAGGGGGGTTGGGGGATCTCTAAACACCATCGGGACGATCGTTTTAATGGCGATATATCCAGATGGAAACATACCCATCAGGGAGGGCTCCTTCATACAAAAAATACCCGGGCCTTCAGAAGGCAGTTTTTCAGGATTCTCAATATGGAACCGGTAAAGCAAACGGAAGATAAATACAATTAAATACCAGGGAGCAAGTATCACTCTAAAGAGTATTCGCGCTGCCAGAGACAAGCTTGATGTATGTTGTTCTGCCGCCATTTTTCTTCCTCACTATCAAATAAAAACACAGCTGTCTAGAATTTTTCCGTTGGTAATCTATCCGGATTGGTTGATGCTTGATTATATATTGTTTTTCTGTTTTGTTAATGGTGTATTAAATTTAAAGTAGAGAAAAAAACAGTACGGTGAATTAGGATACTGGTGAATTTTTGTCCCGGATAAAAGTCTGAGGTATTTATCGGAATTTTTTACACACTTTTTCGAAACCAATATGCTTCAATGGGGTTTTCTCCATTATATGTTTTAATCATTTACCATTCAATCAAATAGAAATATG
>JBJYWI010000224.1:0-2842 GCA_046259385.1 Anaerolineales bacterium | reverse complement strand
ATGTCGGCCATGGATGCGCCGTGAAAGCCTTTCTGGCGTATCACCTGCGCAGCAGCGTCTAGGATGTCATCTCTTGTCATGGGCTCTCCCTACCGACCGGTCGGTAGTTTTAGTATATCAAATTTTATCTTCGTATACAAGTAGTTTTTGGAAATTTTGTTAATTCTCCCCCGCTGGACAGTGGTTGACTCACCGAATTGAAGTGGCGGTCACTTAAATTCATTAAGCAGTGCTTTTGCTTCAATCAGATCAGGAGTATCAAACCCTTCGGTGAACCAGTTGTAAACTTCCGCCAGCAACTTTTTGGCTTTGGTTGTCTTCCCATGCTTACTCCACAACCGGGATAAACTCATCGCAGCGCGCAACTCAAGGGATTTTGCACTTTGCTTCTGAGAAATTTCAATGGCTTTGTTCAGGCAAGCCTCCGCACCAGCTACATCTTCATCCATGAGTAGTAATTCGCCTTTTAGGCGGAACAATTCTGCCTCCCAGTAGCGTTCGTCCGTTTCATCAATGAACTTAAAAGCTTCATCCAGGCTGGTGCGTGCATCCTCAAGAAATCCACTCTTTAGTTGTTCTCCAACCAAAGTGGCAAAGGTGCCAGAGAAATATATTGCTATCTCCTCTGTTTTCATTCCTGCCATCCCTTTTTGAATTAGTTCTGTGCTCTCTTCTATTTTTCCCTGCAATATCAGTGCTTCACCACGATACCGTATCCCGGTTGCCAGCCATCCTGTCAAGCTACTCTTATCCGCAACTTGTGTAAGCGCATCGGCTTCTTGTGAAAGCCCCTCTGCATCTCGGCGCATGGAATGGAACAGACAACCGCCAAAACAGATTGCGTCAGCCTGTGAAAATGGGTGGGCCACCTTTTTTCCAAGTTCCAATGTTTCCTTGCTACGTTTTAGAGCTTGATCGGGATATCCCAGACACCACAAACAACAGGCTTCATACGCCATAGCACCTATTCCCGCATCCGAGCCACGCAGTTGAACTAAAATTTGATGATGTTTTTCACAATCATAAATTTCGGTCACCTGCCGTAGATATTTCAAAGACTCTTGGTATTCACCCAGACAGAATAAAATAAAGCCGAGATACCAGTGGCATAACATCATGAGAGATGGATCACCAATTGCCTGAGCCAGATCAAGTGCCTCCAACGCAAGCTTTTGCGCCTTACTGTGTTCAGCGCGAACATAATAAAAAATCGCCAAGCCACCCAGAACCTGAACGAGTTCATACTTCTTCCCTAATTTCTCGCATAATTGACGGGCACGGTTGTAAGTATTTCTCACTTCAGAGAGTTGGCCGCCCTTTGCACCTGTGTCTGCAATCCCCAAAGTCAAGCATAAAGCAAGTTCCTGTTCATCACGGTCAGTGGATTCTGGAATGTTCTTGAGCAATTCTAGCGCACGGGATGCGTGAGCGACAACTTCATGGTAAGCCGATAACTGCATGGCCCTATCGCTTGCCAGATGCAAGTAATGTACTGCTTTCTCATCGATCCGGGCAATTTGGAAATGCAATGCTAACTGCACTGCAGCCGCTGCAACGCCTTCTTCCGGACCAAATAAATTCTCCAGAGCTATTCCGACCTGCCCATGCAAATGAGCACGCAATACTTCGTCCAGGCTACCATACAAATATTTTTGGAAAAGGATATGCCGGAATCGATAACGAGACAACAGTCGATTGTTCACCCGTTGTAAACTCTGTGCGCGCACCAAACGATGTACGCGATCCAAATCCCCGCTTAGATACCCTAATATTTCCCGTTCATCTATTCCCAGAACATGTGCAACCACCTCGGCAGTAAACAACTCGCCTTCTATGCTTGCAATTTCCAGAGCCTTTTGCATAGTTTTTGGCAAACGGCTAATCCGTTCCTGGATGGCAGCTTCCACCCGTGCGGGCAAGGTTTCCCAATCCAAGGATGGCCCTGTCACCCAATATCCTCCAGGGTCTTTGAAAATGTCGCCTCGCTCCTGTAGGCCTCTTAACAATTCGATTGTAAATAATGGATGCCCTTGAGTCTGTTGATAGAGCATCGCACGGAAGGATTCTTCCAACCGATTAGGTTCCTTATCTAAAAATTCGTCCACAAACTCCCGGCTCTCATCTTGACCTAGCGCCTGTCCCAGATTCACAAGAATATCGCCAAAGCTGCGTCTGAACTCATTAATCAATGGTTCTAAGGGATGGCGTATCCCTTCCCTACCGAGGGCAACCTCTTCTGATCGGTATGCTCCCAAAAGCAAAATACGGTGACCTGCCAACCGTCGCCCCAAATGGAAAAGCATATTGATCGAACCAGTATCTGCCCATTGCAAATCATCCAACACCAAGAGAACTGGACTCCGTTCTTCCAATGATTGCAGAACTCTGGTGTATTGCTCAAACAGGTTAATTTGTTGTAAGGCACCAATGCTAAGGGCTGTAACCGGCTTACGATCCAGGAATTCACCCAAACGAATCAGCCAATCCTGTTGTTCTGAAACTCTTGATCTGGCACGTTCCAACAAGGCAACACGTTGAATAAAAGAATCAATCAAATCTGGTCCAACTTCCACAAGGGCCTGCGCAGCAACGGGCACTTTTTCCCAAAGTCGCATTGCATGTTCTCGAGTGATCGTACCCGCCGCCCAACGCGACTCAACATCTCCAGTCAAGAACTCTAATATCTCGCGGAAAGGCAAATAGGGGTCGCCGATGCCTGTATAGGCATTACAGTTTCCGATTGCAACAAGTAGTTCGGGGTATTTCTCTTGAGCACGACGCGTAAACTCCTGGATCAAGGTTGTCTTGCCACTACCGGCTTCTCCAGTAACAAATACAACCT
>JBJYWI010000223.1:0-1612 GCA_046259385.1 Anaerolineales bacterium | reverse complement strand
TCACTTTTTTCGTCAATAATTTTAATTGCGCTGATTATCACCTGCGTATCACCAGTTGTATTACTCATTTTCTGGCTCAAGGACTGGAAGGACAAAAAGTTATGGTAGACAAAATACATCCAAAACTTACAGAACGTGTCGAGCAGGATATCTGGGCGGAAGGAATTGAACAACCCCTGGCCTTGTTGGAAAACATTGAAGAACAGCCCGGGGTCGTTGCTGAATTATCGGGATATTCCATTATCTCTTCTCGTCAATTTAACCGTGATCAAATTATCCAGCTCTGTCGTCTAGCGGCAAAATTTGAAGCGCAGCAAATTTTCGGCCAGTTTCCATTAACAGGAAAAATCTTGATCAGTGCATTTTATGAACCCAGTACCCGTACACGCCTGTCTTTTGAGAGTGTTTGGCAACGCCTGGGGGGCGATATCATTTCTATCACCGATCCTTCTACTACGGGCATTGCCAAAGGTGAATCCCTCAAGGATGTGGCAGAGATGATGAATCATTATGGTGACATGGTTGTGCTGCGTGATTCGAATAATCAAGCTATCTATGAAATGCTCGAGGCGCTTCGCATTCCCATTATTAATGCCGGTAATGGTACCGATGAACATCCGACTCAGGCACTCGCCGATATTTATACAATTTTTAAATGGCGACCTGAATTGTTGTCGGAAGATGTTCCGAAAGATAAAAAAGTTTCTATTGCAATTATTGGCAATCCGGGTCGCATGCGCACGGTTCGAAGCTTTTTGCTGTATCTCTCGAGATTCAGCCAGGCTATTACAGAAGTTATTATCATTTGTAATTCTAAGAATCCATTTTCAGAAGGACAGAGAGATGAACTCGAAAAGAAGGGGCTTAAATTACAGGTAACAAATGATCTGGAAGTGACGCTTCCTTATATGGATATCGTTTATATCAATGCCATAGCCTGGGTTGGAAACACGTATGAAGAGCACGGCATTGAATATAAACTATCAAAAGACTCACCACTTAAACCAAATTCTATCATCCTTCATCCGCTTGCACGTGGCGAGGAATTGTCCACCGATCTGGATGAAACAGAACATAATTGGTATTTTGCCCAGGCACGGGGCGCCGTCTTCATGCGGATGGCACTGATGTCCAGCATCATGCGTTTCTAGTAACCATCTAATTCAATACAGGTTTTATTAAAATATGTGTGGCATTGCAGGTATATTCAACCGTAAACACGATCAATCCGTTGATCCCCAAACACTGGTTAACATGGCAGCGATTCAATATCACCGGGGTCCTGACGGTTTTGGTTATAAAATCATAAATGATCGCGGCATCGGATTTAGTCATGCGCGTTTGTCAATTATCGACCTTGATGAAAATCGCGCACGCCAACCATTCGTATCCAATGACGACAATTTGTTACTCGCTCACAATGGCGAATTTTACGACTATAAACGCCTGCGGGCTGAATTGACTCTGGATGGTGCGCGCTTTAAAACCAAAAGTGATTCAGAATTAATTCTGCATTTGTATCCACGCTTTGGCCTGGAAGATATGCTCCCTCACCTTCGCGGTGAATTTGCATTTGCGTTATATGACAGAAATCACGACCGGCTAATGCTGA
>JBJYWI010000222.1:0-5797 GCA_046259385.1 Anaerolineales bacterium | reverse complement strand
TGGGCTATGTCCTGATCCCCTTGACGATTAGGGAATAAAATAAAAAGACTCTGCTATAAGCAAAGCCTTTTTCATTTTCAAGTGCCCCCACGGAGATTCGAACTCCGGTTTTAGCCTTGAAAGGGCTACGTCCTAGTCCCCTAGACGATGGGGGCGTAACTTTCCTATTCGATTGTTCTCGTCCTTTTTATCCCACTTCCCATACAACATTACGGGATTGTAACCCCAACGCGATGGGGGCAAAATAGTTCAGCGCGAGGGATTGTATCACCGCAATGGAGGGTGGTCAAGAATCACAGCAGGCGGATTATTTAATTCCAGTTTTCAGCTCAGCTGATTTCCCTTTCAATGGGAATGATAGTTACCTTGCGGCGCGGCTCCTCGCCGATACTCTCGGTCTCGACCTCCGGATTTTCGCGCAGTGCGATATGCACCAGGCGGCGTTCGTTGGCAGGCATTGGCTCCAGTAGCTGGCGGCGGCCGGATTTAACCGCCTGGTCAGCCATTTTTTCAGCAAGGCGCTGGAGCTGCTGGGCGCGGCGTTTGCGGTAGCCCTCGACATCGACCACCAGCGGGACTGAATGCCCGAGTTCTTTGCCGATGATCAGGCTTGAGATGTACTGGAGGGCGTTTAGAGTCTCTGCACGCGGTCCGATCAAAATACTCAGGTCATCCCCCGTGATATCGACCATCAGCGGCACCCGGCTTCTTTCATCATCCGGCTCTCCGTGGTAAGCGTTTACGGTCGCCACGAAACCCATCTTTTCGAGCAGTTCTTCGACTGTCACCTGGGCAACATGCAGGACGACTTCCTCGTTCACAGTCTCGGATACTGCTGCAGCCTGCGCTCCAGGCTCAGAAATATCCTGATCGCCCATTTCTAACTGGGTTATGTCTTCGTCCGGAATCTCCGCAACCTCTTCTGTCAAATCCTGCTCCTGTGGCAAGTCAGATTCAGCCTCTTGCGACTCAACAGGGGTTTTAATTCCAGCGACCTGCGGTCCCTTTTTGGGGGTTGCATCTGGATCTTTGACCGTGAGGCGAACCCGAGCCTGGCGGGATCCCAGACCAAATAACCCCTGACTGCCAATATCAAGGATATCGATATCGACCGCTTCCTCAGGAAGATTTAATTCTTCAAGCCCTTTCGCAATCGCTTCCTCGATTGTGGGGGCTATCATCTCTAAACTTGTGCGTTTATCATCCATATCTCTTCTCTAACGGAAAATCTTCAAGTAATTTATCGATTACACCTAATTAAAAGGATTAATTTTCAGTTCAGCCCTCCCTTTTCAATCCGAGCGAAGGGAGTAAATTGCTCCAATTTGCCCTGCCCATCAGAGCGTACTGCAAAATTGTGACCAGGTTGCTGGTAATAAAATAGAGAGCCAGTCCGGCAGCAAAAGAGTAAGCAAGATAACCCATAAAAAGGGGCATATAGAGGTTCATCATCTGGGTCATCTGGGCGCCCTGTTCTCCAGGCTGAGCCGGCGGTGAAATGAGCCTGGATTGAAAGTAAGTCGTTACCAGCACCAGGACAGCTAAGATCGGAAATCCAAAGTTGATGCCTGGAATAAACAATCGTTCTGGCAGGCTGAGATCCATCCATAAAAAGCGGCTGTCAATTGGTAAAGCACTGGACACGTTCGAAAAGGGGTAGATATAGTAGAACAAACCCGTCATCTGGAGCGGGGTTACTGCCAGCGCACGGATGATCGCCTGATACAGCCCAATGATGATTGGAAATTGGATCAATGTCGGCAGACAGGAACTGAGCGGGTTGACGCCCATCTCCTGGTAGAGCTTCATCTGTTCCTGCTGCAGTTTCTGCTTATCGTTTTTATACTTTTTCTGCAGGTCCTGCCATTTTTTCGACTTCTGCATCTCCTGCATAGCCTGGGCGCCTTTAAGCTGCCTGACTGTCAAGGGATGCGTTATCAAGCGGACCAGGATGGTAAATAAGATAATCGCGATGGCGAAGTTCCCCAGACTGCTGTAAATCCACAGCAGGGAATTCAACATCGGCATGATTATCAGAGTTTCCCAAATATTCCCTATCATTTATTTACACTCACCATTGTATTAAAAATTTTACATACTGCGCAGTACAACCTATCTATTCGGCCGGGCGGAATGACCATATTTTTTTGCCTTCCAGATCATATGCGGTTAACAAATCATCAGCGCCAACTTGAGCGACAAGCAGAGTTTCGCCAGCCAGAACCGGCCCGGTATAAAGACTGCCGCCAACCTCAACCGGCCAACCCCGTAATGGGGTGCCGTTCTTTTTGTCCAGCGCGTAAAACTGGCTGTTTTCGGATACAAAATAGACTGAATCGCCCACTATAAGCGGCGAACCAGCGATCCCAATTTTATTCTGGGGTGAAATCCCACCGAGAATACCTGACGATCCAGACCCTACATCAATTGAGAATGTCCAAAGCGTTTCGCTCGACACGGTGTCAAAAGCATAGAATTTACCGGCCAAATCGCCGTAATATAGAATTCCATTCTGGTACACCGGCCCTGACCAGATCCAGCCGTTTGCAGGGAGCCCATTTGATACCTCTGCGCTTGTATTCGTATCTACCGCGACCATCTGCGAACCCAGGGTTCCGGCAAATAACTTGCCTTCACCATTCAAAGCAGGAGTGCCAGGGAGGGCGCCGCCCAGAGATTCAGTTGACTTCCAGAGAAGGTCACCGCTATCCGAATCTATTGCATATACCAGATGGTCCATCGAAGGCAAATAAAGAACTCCGCTCTCATCCAGTGCGGGTGTGGCCCAGAGCTCCGATTTTTTGTTGGTGAACTGGTTGTATTCCCAGAGCAGACTGCCTTCGAGGTCGAGTGCGTACAGGTGACCGTTTGAGACCGGCGCGAAGATTTGATCCCCTTGAATTAAAGATCCAGCGATATATCTGCTGCCTGTGCTGTTATTCCCATTACCGCCGTTCCCCGAACCTGCTGTGGCATTTACAGGAAAAGTCCAATTTGGTTCGCTCTGACTATTAAGTGCATCAAGGCTGTACAGCACGCCGGTAGAATCGCCGACGATCAACTGGGAACCATCTTCTGTGAGCGCAGGGGAAGCGAAGAATTTTCTTTGATCCCCTTCAGCGGGGAACCTGCCCAACTCTCTTCCATTCTCCAGGTCGATGTAATATACATGGTCTCCAAACGCCAGATAAGCCAGCCCGCTCTCAACATTTGCAGCGACGCCAGGCCAGTTCTGAGCAGTCCCCAAACCGCGCGCACAGGAAGAGATAAACAACGCTCCAATAATTACTGCCAGTAAAAGGAATTTTCTGTTTTTCATTAATACGTCTTTCTTCACAAATTTAAATTTTAATTCCAGAAAAAATTAATCAAGGAACCGGGTCAAAACCGCCCTTGTTGAAGGGATTGCACCTCAATACACGCCAGACAGCCATTAAACCGCCTTTGAGGACACCATATTTGTAGACCGCCTGGTAGCCGTAATGTGAACAGGAGGGATAAAAACGGCAGGTATCCTGGGGAAGCGTGCGCGAGAAAGTTGCCTGGTACGCGCGGATCAACCCAAGCAGGAGAAAGCGCGGTATATTCATTAAGGTAACCGGCAAATCCCGCAGGGCTGGTTCAGTGATATCCCATTCATCTGGGGTGTGTTCCGACCCGTTCTGCGGTTTTCCATTTTTCACAAGATCGATTTCCCGATCTGAAGAGAATGCTTCTTCTGTAGATGCTTCAATAAATTTCATTTAATATTACTGCGCTAGCTCCAACCATCCCGAGACCAGCATTGGCAGATGAATCATTCGCTGTTTAGTAATCCCGCCTGCTGCAATAAATCTTTGAGTGCCCCTTCTACCTGCTGGTAATTCGCCTCTAGGAGTGCTCTTCTAGCAATCAGGATGACGTCGTAACCCCTGGAGATATTTATTAACAGCGTATTTACTGCGGCTCTGAGCAACCTTTTTGAACGATTTCTCTGTACTGCGTTTCCAATTGACCTACCTGCGGTAATTCCAAAGCGAGCCCACTCCAAATTATTCGGAGCTACAATCAACACAATTAACGGGTGGGCGTAATTTTTTCCATACTGCCGCACCCGCTGGAAATCTTTCAATCTGGTCAAGCGGAACCTGCGCTCCAACCTCTTTCCCGGAAGCTAACTTTTCCAATTGATCTTCTTCACATGATTGTTCATGCTGACTGACAATTGTCGGCGGCCTCTGGCGCGACGCCGCTTCAGGACTTTGCGCCCACCCCTTGTGGACATCCGTGCCCGAAAGCCATGAACACGCAATCTATGCCGTTTTTTCGGCTGATAAGTTCGTTTTGGCATAACTTACTGCTACCCTCTTTATCTTTTTTCTTTAGACGAAACCCGATTATACCTTAAGAATCGAAAGATTAACAGGATTCAACCATTTCTTCAATCCACTCTTATTCAACAATCATTAAGGGTTTTTGAAAAACAAACCCCTTCTTCAGGCTATCAAAAACAGATTTGTAAACGAATTCGGGATTAAACACACAGGGCTGCCAGATTTTTACACCCGACAGCCCCATCTTAATTATTAAATCCTTTAGTCAGCAATTTTAGCAGCTTTGACAGTGCTCGCGAGCAGCATAGCGATTGTCATTGGTCCGACGCCACCCGGAACGGGTGTTATTTTACCGGCGACCTCTTTGACCTCTTCAAAATCGACATCACCGGCAAGGCGATAGCCTTTCTCAGCAGAAGGGTCATCCACACGATTAACGCCCACATCAATCACAGTCGCGCCTGGCTTCACCCAATCGCCTTTCACCATCTCCGGACGACCAACAGCAGCGATCAGAATATCGGCGGCACGGGTCACCCCGGGTAAATCTTTGGTACGAGAATGGCAGATAGTGACGGTCGCATTACGCTTGACGAGCAAGAGCGCCACAGGCATGCCCACGATATTGGACCTACCGAGGACAACCGCATTGGCGCCTTCAATCGGGACATTCATGCGGTCGAGTAAAACTAGACAACCAGCAGGAGTGCAGGGGACAAACAACGAATCGCGGCCTTTTTGAGCCAAGCGTCCGATATTAACCGGGTGGAACCCATCCACGTCCTTTTCAATATCAATACAATTTAGCACCCGTTCTTCATCAAGGCCTGAAGGCAGCGGCAGTTGAACAAGGATACCGTTGACAGCTGGGTTTTCATCTAATTCTTTCACCAGCGCTTCAACTTCTTCCTGGGTCGCGGTCTCGGGTAATTTGTATGCAAAAGATTCGATCCCTGCTTTTTCGCAGGCTTTATGTTTCATGCGAACGTAGACTTGTGAAGCAGGGTTTTCTCCCACTAGAACTGTTGCTAGACCGGGTTTTGGCTTGCCCTGAGCAACCAACTCAGCTACATCCGCGGCAACTTCCTCCCGAATTTGCTGGGCAATTGCCCTACCGTCAATCAATTCTGCAGTCATTTAGCACTCCTTTGATTTAGAATACTTTTTATTAATAAATAATAACCTTAATAATTATGCTAAAAAGAACCTTGCTTGACAACTGACATATGTCACATTGAATTGTATACAGTATATAGAAAAGTAACGTTCAGGATTATGCGGGAAAAAAATGAGTGGAAGAAAATAACGTGTTTATCAGCTACTTTCCGTTAACGCCAGTTCGACCTCTACCTCGGATGGGAAAACCTGGGCTGTTAATCCTTCCGGAATTTCATACAAAACCGGGAGGCTGTAAATACCCATTTCCAGTCCTCCAGCGTCAACATAGACCGCCAAAAGGGTTTCATCCTGGGCGATCTCATCGA
>JBJYWI010000221.1:0-3517 GCA_046259385.1 Anaerolineales bacterium | reverse complement strand
CGAATGAGAGGATCATGCGCCAGATCAAAGGGCTTCCATTCTTCTTCCATTCTCAGCCGTTTCGCTTCGGCATCTCGATCAGCTTCAGATTTTTCTCGTAGGTCTATCTTTGTAAGTTTAATAGGGGTATAGGGAACAATGCGCTGAACTGGCTGCCCATCTTCGATAGCAAATATTGTACGTAAAGCCTCGTGACGGCGAACAATTTCGTTGAGTGTCTGCTTCAAAACGTCTTCATTGAGGGCGCCATTAAGACGCATGGTTAAGGTAATGTTGTAAGCCACGTTATTTGGTTCTAGTTGATCGAGGATCCATAGGCGCTGTTGGGAAAAAGATAAGGGCAACTTCCCATTCCTAGAAACAGGTTGTAATGGTGGCACAGATGACTGATTCATCGCGCTGATCATTTGCAAATACGCCAAAATCTCGGCTTTACGATTAGTTAACTCGTTCCGCAGCTCGGGAGTTAATACACCCTTAGGAGCATTGAGGCGTAAGTTATCCCCTTCGTACCACAGCTTAATATCCAGGCTGTGGAGATAAGAAATATATTCCGATGTTGTCATAACTCTAGACCCTCGCGATCATTCTCAGCAATCTCAGGAACAACTTCTAAATCATTCATAGTCTCTCGTACCGTATCAATGTAATTAGCCATTTCCAAGATAGTAGGGCATTCAAATACCATACGCACGGGAATCTCCAACTGAAAGATTATAGTTAGCCGGGTTAAGACCTGGGTTGCCAGCAAGGAGTGCCCACCCAATTCGAAAAAGTTATCATGGACCCCAACTTCCTTGATGTTGAGAAGCTTCACCCAGATTTCGGCGATCTTTTTCTCCGTCTGGGTTTCAGGGGGCACAAAATTTGCATCTAAATCTGGGCGATTTATATCTGGTATAGGCAATGCCTTGCGGTCTATTTTGCCATTTGGGGTCAATGGAATTGTGTCCAGAGTCACAAAAGTCGATGGTACCATGTAGTCCGGCAAACGCTCTTTTAGATAACCGCGAATTTCATTTACTGTCGTTTCATGTCCTTGACGGAAAATGACATAAGCAACTATCTGCTTACCCATCGTTTCTTCGCCATGGACTATTGCCAATCCATTGATTACCGCTGGGTGCTGCTCCAGAATCGCTTCGATCTCACCCAACTCAATGCGGAAACCGCGAATCTTAACTTGATGATCGATACGACCCAAAAATTCGATATTGCCATCCGGCAGATAGCGGGCTAGATCTCCAGTTCGATATAGGCGGGATGAGGCATCGTCATCGAAGGGATTGCCTATGAACTTTTCAGCCGTCAACTCTGGACGGTTGAGATAACCTCGAGCCAGGCCTTCACCGCCAATGTAGAGTTCACCAGGCACACCAATGGGCAGAGGATTCATTTTGGTGTCTAAAATATAGATTTTCGTATTGGCAATGGGCCGACCGATTAGAACGGGGCGACCGTCACTAACTCTGGGCACTTCATAAACGGTTGACCAAACAGTAGCTTCCGTTGGACCATACTCATTATATAACGCGCATCTCGGTAGGAGATCGTAATGCATCTTTTCTAAATCCGGGGGATATGCCTCACCTCCCATAATCACTGCTTGCAGACTTTCTAAACTGTGACGGGGCACTTCAGAAAGCAGTAGTTTGTATAGCGAGGGCACTGTCAGGATATGCGTTACCTGCTCCTTGGCAATAATTTTGGCTAGTTGTCGAATGTCCTTCTCTTCGTCTTGCGCTGGTAGCACCAATGTCCCTCCATCTAAGAGTGTCCAAAAAATCCCTCCTACAGAAACATCGAATGCAAATGAAGAGAGCAACATGTAACGCTCAATAGGAACATCATACTGTTCCTTGCGAGCTAATGTTGAGATTAGCAGGTTGCGGTGCGTTATCATGACTCCCTTTGGCATACCTGTCGAGCCGGAAGTGTAGATAACGTAAGCTAGATTTTCAGGACTTACCTCACTGGTAGGATTCTCCTGATTCTGGTAAGCGATGGTTTGCCAATCATCATCAATATAGACAATTTGCGCCTGGTTATCAGGAACCTCCTTTAGCAGATGCTTTTTGGTTAACAAGATCTGTGCCTGGGAATCCTCAAGCATGTAAGCTAACCGTTCATTGGGATATGATGGATCCATAGGCAGATAAGCACCACCTGCTTTAAGAATACCCATTATTCCAACTATCATCTCTAATGAGCGTTCGACGCAAATCCCAACCATGACCTCTGGTCCAACACCCCGCGCTTGTAGGTAGCGAGCTGTCTGGTTAGCCTTGTTATTAAGTTCGCGGTAGGTCAATTGTTTATCTCCAAAAACCACGGCAACTGCATCAGGAGATTGCTCTACTTGCTCTTCAAAAAATTGAAAAAAGCTCGTATTTTCGGGGTAATCTGTTTTAGTGCCATTCCACTCTACGAGTAGCTGATGCCGTTCTCGCTCTGTCAAAAGTGGCAATTCGGAAATCTGCAGATCAGGATCCGCAACAACAGCCTCCAGAAGAACTTGAAAATGCCCCGCCATCCGAGCTATTGTCACATCATCGAATAGATCGGTGTTGTATTGAAGAATGCCCTGCGCCCCCTGTTCAGTCTCATCAATTGAAAAAACCAAGTCAAACATAGAGTTCTTTATGTCTATCTCCGGCATTAATGTCAGTTTTAAACTGGTCATTTCCGGAATAAATGTTGGCGTGTTTTGCATAGCAAACATCACCTGAAATATTGGTGAGTGCCCTAAGTTTCGTTCAGGCTGTAATTCCTCCACTAGCTTCTCAAAGGGAAGTTCTTGGTGTTCATACGCGCCTAATGCTACTTGACGTATCCGATTCAATAGTTCACGAAATGTGGGATCGCCCGATAGGTCAGTTCGCAATACCAGGGTGTTGACAAAAAAGCCGATCAGTCTCTCAATCTCGGGGTGCGTCCGATTGGCCACAGGAGTGCCTACGAGAATATCTTCCTGCCCGGAATAGCGATATAACAGCGTTTGATACGCTGCCAGCAGGGTCATGAATAAGGTCGCCCCCTCCTGCTGTCCTAACCGGGAAAGCTTCTCGGATAGAGATAATGGCAGTAAGAAAGATTGTGTCCTTCCCTTATTACTCTGTACCGCCGGACGAGGACGATCGGTCGGCAATTCAAGAAGAGGCGGGGCATCGCTGAGCTGTTGTTTCCAGTATGACAAAAGGGGCTCAAGTGCCTCACTCTGAAGGTGCTGCCTTTGCCAAAGAGCAAAGTCTGCGTACTGGATGGATAGTTCAGCAAGAGGAGAGGGCTTTCCGGTGGAAAATGCTTCATAGAGTACAGCCAATTCGTGACTAAAAACCCCAGTAGACCAACCGTCGGTTACAATGTGATGAAAGGTCAGGAGCAAAATGTGCTCCTTTCCTGATAGTCGATACAAAACAGCTCGCAAAAGTGGACCACGAGCCAGGTCAAAGGGACGCTGGGCTTCCTCAGCGGCAAGTCGGCGAGCTTCCATTTCCCGTTTGGCCTCAGGCAGTTC
>JBJYWI010000220.1:0-1781 GCA_046259385.1 Anaerolineales bacterium | reverse complement strand
GCCCTTTGAGTATCCGGCGCAGCTCGCGGGCGTGACCGGCTTCGTCGGCTGCCATTTCCTCAAGGCGCATTTTGATGTCCACCAAGCCCAGCTCGTCGGCTAAAGCAGCGTGTTTTGTATAATTAACAACGTCCTCTTCTTCCATTTTAATATCGACTTCCAACATCCCCTTCAATGTGTCCGGTTTTTCAAAACTTATCGGGGTGGTGGTCGGCTCGCCGCCCAGATCAACAATAATATCAGTTAAATAGGATGCATGCCCAAGCTCATCCTCGCGCTCTTCATCGAACATCTCGCGCATTTCAATTCCCATAACACCAAACGATAAACCCGCCTGGTAGGTATAGCGTATGACTGTTCCCAGTTCCGCCGCCAGATCTTCGTTTAACCCCTTAATCAGTTCTTCCATTTTTGACATAGTATTCTCCTTTAATTTTCTTTGCCACATATTTAGATGCGTTGTTTAAAAAAAAGTTACAAAAATAGCTGAAGCCCAGGACACAAGGCTGTAACAATCAATATTCAACCACTTTTGGCAGGATTTTGGCATATTCGATGCACATCCCGACCTCCTGCAGGCTCGCCATAATGGGGGTATATTTTTTCATCCTGTTGAGCTGGTTCAGCTCCTCATACATCGCTTCCAGGCTGGCTTCTGCAACCCCTGCAACCGAATCATAGCCCGCTTCAAGCAGGATGCGGGCGAAAACAGGTCCCACTCCCCAGATGCGCGCTAGGTCCGAAAGCCGGACCATTTCCAGCACTGCAGCTTTCGATAGACCGGATTGATCCTCCAGTTCAGCTCGACCTGCTCTGGTTCTGCCCCGCTGGAACATCTGGCGGGTGTTTTTTATGCCCAGGCTTTCGAGCTTTGCCAGGCTCTGCGGGTCGACCTCGGGTACCTTTTTTAGATCGAACGGCTTGGGCAGGTAACTGTTGACCTCCCGCCGCAGCAGTACCAGGTAATCTACCGGAAGGCCGGATAAAGCGGAGAAAACTTCAAGTTTTTTCCTGGTTTTCAAAGCATCAATTAACTGCCCGAGGTTGGTAATCCCCTGGGCTTCAATTAAAGCAAATTTCTCAGGAATTCTCTCCCGCAAAGATGCCCGGCTGGGGGTCAGGTACCTGTTCTGGAGATCATACTTGAGCATATCCAGCCTGTATTCGTCGAGATTTATGTAATATTTATCATCCATTGGAAATTCTCCACCATTCTACCCGATTTCAACGCCCTTTATTGCGAGTTCTTTCTATGGCGGGCTTTCCTTCAGGGGAAACAGGCAAAATTACAAAAAATTGAAGGTTCAACCGGTTGATTCCGTTTTCTCCTAGCCACAATTAAGAACAAATGACCTAGTCCTGAACGGAAAAATGGTATCATTTTAAACAAGGGAGACAGCTATTTCAGGAGGCTTAGAATTGAACCAGGAAAAGCCAGTAGTCGTTTTCGCGGTTGCAATCCTGTCCATTTTGTGCGGCACGCTTGGCCTGGTATTGCTGTGCTTCGGGACGATCGCAGTCCCTGCCAGCATTTACGCTGCGGACCAGATCAACTTCCTGGGCCAGGAGAACCCGCAGACCGCGCTTTACGCCGGGGCAGCCGGGGTGGTTATCGGGATCATCCTAATCGCGATCGCAGTATTCGTGATTATGTCCATCATGGGCCGCCGGGACGACCGGGACGTGATCAGCGAATACGAACCGTACCAGGACCTGTAGCGATCCGGTGGGAATAAGTCTGGTTTGATTAACCCTTCCATCACAATATTACAGTAGTTATA
>JBJYWI010000219.1:10742-17394 GCA_046259385.1 Anaerolineales bacterium | reverse complement strand
ACCAGCCCGACACAGACTGCCGGAGCGATCATCCAGGTCTGCGGTTCCATCAGGATAAACCCGAACAGGAACGGCAGCGATACCCCCAGAATCAGCACAAACGAAACAATTAAGAGACCGATCCCCAGGGCAAAGTAAATCAACCAGAATATGACAGTATGCCCGAGGTTCTCCTTCAGCACCTGCCAGCCTCGCTTAAAAGAATCGATCCAGCCCAGATCCTCAAGGATTGCAGCTCGCTCGCCGTAAACCCGAATCTGTTCGAGCACCAAGGCTAACGGAATAAGGACACAGCAGAGCAGCAAGAAAATGATCACGATGGAACTTAAAATAATCGGCACAGAACCAAGGTCCGGGGATTGGGAGGTGTTTACCATGGTCACAATCCCGAAAATGAGCGTGCCTAACAGGAACAAACCGAGTATTATCATGGGGATCGATGCCAGCACACCAACACCAAAAAGGGTCCAGAACTTTTTGCGCCCGGCTCTCCACGCGCTGAGGAACGAGGTCGAACCATCATCTTCAACCTGCTGCACACCTGCGATCAACCCGCCGCGAGCGATCACAGATACCACCCAAAGTGCGATCGCAATTAGAAGCAGCACACACACAATCAAAGCGACTACCACAGCTACAGTCGGCCAGATCTGGTCCCATGCCAGATTCTCAAATCCCGGATATATATCCGAAAGGGTCGTTTTCCAGGGAAACTGATTGAAATCTCCACTATCGGCAGAGTAATTGATATTTCCCGGGCTTCCCCCTCCGCCTCCACTGCCCAGACCAGCCAAAAAACCCAGCACCCAGAGTATCTTCCAGCGCCAGGTTATACGCCAGGCACGGCTCAATACATTACCGTAATCCATAACAAACCTCCTTAATTGTTTTGCGCAGCCCGAACCAATTCCGATTACCAGGCTCAAACAAGTATACGTAAAAACCCCATCAGGGTTTCAAATGGAAATTATCACACACTCCAGAAACCTACCACCTCAGGTTTTCTGGGTTAAGAGTGAATAAGAACTGGAGAAATTAAACATCCCCCGCAATTGCGGCTCTCTCCGCAAGGTCCATACTTTCCTGCGTATCCTGGTGAAAAGCCTTTACATCGATCCTGCGCAGCATTACGAGTGAAACCAGCAGAAAGCCGGCTTCGAAAATAAATACAACAATGTAGCCCATGAGCAGATTATTGGAGACCTGGGTAATCAGGTCGCGCAATGCACCACCCAGAAGCGATCCAGTCAAACGCGAAGCCGCGCTCGCCATCCCCCAAAGCCCAATGAACATCCCAACACTACCAACCAGGGTCATATCAAGCATGATCCCAAGATTGGATACTGTCGATAACCCGGTTCCAAAACCCAGCAGGATGATACCCGCATAAAACAAGCCCAAATTCTGGAGCAGACCGCTGGCTGCGATAAAAGCAAAACCGAAAACAGCACTCCACCCGCCAATACGGGCAATTGTCTTTTTGGACAGGCGCCCCTCGAGAACACCGGCAACAAGAAAAGCCAGCAGCACCATCCCACCCCAGATTGATGTAATGCGGGTGGTCTGGCGCACTGTCATCCCAAAAGCTTCGCCCCCATACGGCTCAAGCAAAATATCCTGACCGAGCAGTGCCGCCAGTAGAATAACCAGGTACCAGAAGAAGAATGCAACCTGGCGGCTGCTTCGCAGTGTCCGGTTTAATTGCGACCATGTCATACCACCCTTATCCGCAACCAGTTTCCGGGAGCGCGGCTCCAGACCGAGCAAACCCAGCAAACCAAGGGCAAGCGCTAGAATACCAACAATCCAGAATGAACGGACGAGCGCCTGAGGCGTGTACGGGTCCACCAGAAAACTCAACCCAACCGCGGTCAAGATGATGCCCAGGATCATCATGGACCACATCACTGCAATCGTTCGGCTGCGGCCTCTCTCGCCAGACAGCTCAGAAGCGAGCGCGAGGTAACACACCGCCGCAAAGTTATAACCCATCCCCCAGGCGCCAAACGCCAGCGCAGCCAAACCATAACCCGCCAGCGAGTTGCTTTCAATCAGAAACGCTGCCCGGGGAGCAAGCACTACCCCAAAAACGCAAAGGAGCAAACCCAGCAGTATATAGGGCAAACGCCGCCAGCCAAACACCGGATGGCGATCTGAGAACGAGCCAATCGCAACTTGTACGGGTGAAAACAGGTAGGGCAGGGATGCCAGGAACGCCACCAGGGTGGCGGATATTGCCAATTCCTTGATCATGACCCTGTTCAGGGTGCTGTTGATCGGCACCAGGGTCATCGCTACAGCGGTATGGATCAACCCCAGCTGAATACGTTTAATTAGCATCTCAGAACTCCAAACATTCGCAGGTCTATCTGGCTGTACGCAAATCTACCAGAAATCACATCCGGGTCAACGTAGATTTGGGTAGGTTTTAAACTTGAAATTTTTTAAAAAGCACTTTAGGAAATTAAACCAGCCATAGATCGAAAGGGTAAAATAACTGGACGGGTAAGCCGCTAAAAAAGAAAGGGAGAGTTAAATGGACCGCAAGGGTTTCACCAATTATCTATCTGGAAGAAATACACCCGAAGACAAAATCGGAATTTATCTGGTTGTCGCAGAGCAATTCGAAAGCAAAAGAGCTTTAAGTTCAAGCTGGATAGAACCAGCCGAGATAAGCGCATTCTCACAGGAACTGATTAAGAGGAGTGAGAACAGCTGGGATAACTACATCGGCCTGGTGCGCTACACCCAATTTACAGAAAATTGGGATGCGTTTGAAAAAGTTATCGAACTGCTGGACGGGTCGGAAGTGATGGACAACCTGCACCGTAAGACAGGCGACATTCTGGGGGAAAATAACAGGGCAAGGATATTTGATGGAATCCAGTTACCAGAGCTGGGCACCCGCCCAGAGGAAAAACCTGCCCTTACAGGAATTGTTATGCAGCGCCTGGAGTTAGTTGCAAACAAAGAGCAATGCAGAGAAATCCTATCGGACTGCCTGCGCGATCTGCCGGACGAAGACTACATGGAAGAACGCCGCAAATACCTGGATTGCGCCAGCCTGGAAGAATACCTTGAATTGAGAAAAATGGAGTTTACAGCGGAACTGGAGAAAATCCGCGATCAGGGTGGCCTATTCTACACCCAGAAAGTCACTGATGAGGTGATTGAGTTTGTGCGGTCAAGCCCAGAGATAGGTGGGGGTGTGCGAAAAGGGGATATCGTTTACCAAACAAAGATTCCCTACAAGACCGCAGAGTGGTTGGTTGAGAGCGATGAAAATCTAAAAAAGTATTACTACTGCCACTGCCCCTGGGTGCGGGAGGCGTTTAGAGCCGGGAAAATTAACATCCCGTCCACATTCTGCAACTGCAGCGCCGGTTTTATGAAAAAGCCCTTCGAGGTTATGTTCGGGCGTAAATTAAAAGCAGAAATGGTGCAGACGGTGCTGGGCGGCGACCCGTGGTGCCGGGCAGCAATCTACCTACCGGAAGGCGCCTGAAAAAACCCTGATTCTAAAGCGCAACCCTCTCCACCCTGAAAGACTCCCCCTCCGCTGGTCGCAAATCAAATTTACGGGCTGCCAGGTGACCTGAATAGACCGCACTGGCAGTGGCACCCGGGGCGAGCGTACTCCAGACCTGTTGGACTCAACGGCAGGACAGATCAGGACCTCCTCAAAAAAGAGGCTAAAATTATATTCAGCTCATCCTTCAATTGTCGTTATAATTCAAACGCACATTTCATTGTCAGCAAAGAAGAATATCACTTTACAATCCAAACTCCGCCGACATAAAAAATAGTTGATGGCTTTCGATTACCCGCACATCCTGCGCAATTACATCTATCCACTTTCTCAGAGCATCCGCAAACGCGATTATTTAAGGATGATGGATGAAGCCAGTCATAACCAGTTTTTAAGCCGCGAAGAGCTCATGTCAATCCAATTCGAAAAACTGGCGAAACTGGTCCGGCATGCCATTGAAACCGTCCCATACTACCAGAGGACATACAGGGAAAAGGGTATTCACCCTGAGGACATCAAAACCTGGGACGACTATAAAAAACTGCCAACCCTCAGCAAGGATCAGTACCGTGAAAACTATAAAGAATTTATTTCGACCCAGCCGAGCACACCGCTCTATACCATGGGGACCAGCGGGTCAACTGGCATACCAACCAACTTTTTCCTCGACCAGAATTCTTCAGCGGCGGCGAACATCAGCCGCATAAGGGCTTTGCAATGGTGGGGAATCAAGCTGGGCGAGCGCGAAATGCGCATGTGGGGCGACATCAGCCCCCTAATGCCAGACAAACTTGCAGCCATCAAAAGGCGTTGGAAAAGATTCTATTCCGACCGGTTGATGAACAGGAGGACTTTTTCTGCAAATACCATATCGGAAGAGTACCTGGAAGAACTTTGGAGATTTATGCGGCACTACCGACCGGAATATATCTTCGGCTATGCCATGTTTATATTCAGCTTTGCCAGTTATATCCACAACCAGGGTTATGATGGCACCAGGCTGGGATTAAAAGCCGCTATCGTATCCGCTGAAAATTTATTCGACTCGCAATTCGAAACGATACGCAACGTTTTCAACTGTCCGGTTGTGAATGAATACGGTTCCACCGAGTGTGGGGTGATCGCATACGACCACCCCTGCGGAGAGTTTCACATGATGGACGACTTCCTCGTCAGCGAGATTATCAAGCCAAATCCCGAAGACGAATACGGCGAACTTGTTGTCACACCGCTTGAAAACTGGGGCAGCCCGCTAATCCGCTACAATCTTCAAGATCTGGTCACCCCGGCGGACACGCAAGGCAATTGCTCTCTGAACCTTGGCTTATCTAGCATAAAAAATATTCTTGGAAGAAATAACGACTTAATCCGCCTCCCGGATGGAAGATTGGTTCATGGGAACACCATTGCCACTTCAATGAAATTCCTGCCAAACATTCACCAGTTTCAAATCGTCCAAAACAAAACAGATTCCTTACAAATGCTGCTGGTAACAGAGCTGGGCAAGCTCTCCGCGGATGAAGAAGATTATCTGCGAGGTAAACTCCGAGAAAATATGGGTGGAATAGAGATAGACTTTATACTTGTTGAAGAAATTCCCAGGGAGGATTCGGGTAAATTCCGCTTCATCCGCTCTGAGATTCAGGATTGAATGCATTTGAGCAAATAGAAAACATGCGGTGCGTTTGAATATACACCGCACGTTAAAACTGTCACATCCAGATGCCGTTTAATTGGGCTCTATTGCAAACCCGTAACCAAACAGATCGTTCGGGTCGTATTTCGTTTTGATCATCTGCAGTCTGGTGAGCTTGCTACCTATAAACCCCTCAGCGGTGCGCTCCCTCACCCTATCGCCGTCAATAAAATTCATATAAACACCCCCGGTTGAGTATGGGGCAAGTTCACCCCGGAATTTTGCAGTGTGAGCGGACAGATTTTGAAACGCTTCCGGCTCCACTACCAGACCAATCATATCCAGCACGAACTGCGAATCGCGGTGGCTGTAGGCGTTGGTTTCAGGATCGACACGTGAGATCGCTCCGCCTGCATGGCGCACTTCAGTGAACACCAGCTGAGGAGGACCGCCTCTCGGCAGGGTAAACTCAATAATCTTTTCCACCGCGCCATCATCCAGAGCGGACAACCAGGCTCCGTCGGAAAATGATGGCATCGGGTTAACCGGGTCATTGCTGATCGCAGCCGCCTTGGAGAAGGGAATCTCAGCCCACATATCGTGAAGCGGTTCTTTCCAATCCCGCCAGTAGGACAACAGCTGCTCGCCCTCAGCCCTATCGCCGCACCAGCAGCCACGAACAAATACAAACGATTTGCCCCTGAAAATCTCGGGCACCATTTCCATCGGCGGAAAGTTCATCAACACTATCGAGGATGTGAGTTCATCAGGAGCGTCCGCAACCCATTCGCGGTAGCGCGAATATACCTCCCTGGCGATCTCAGGTGGGTAGGCAAGGTTCCCGGCGTAAACCGTGCTGACTGGATAAAGCTTTATCTCCATGCCAGTCAAGGCTGCAAAACCCCCGCCTCCGCCGCGCATTGCCCAGAACAGGTCGCTGTTCTCCGTATCTGAGACACGTCGCTGAAGTCCATCCGCGGTGACCACATCAAAGTAATTGACAGAATCGAGCGCAAGTCCGTACCTGCGCCCCAGCCAACCCAACCCACCCCCAAGGGTATACCCAGCCACTCCAACATCAGGAGACGACCCTAGCAACGGCGCCAGGCCTGCCTCCTGTGCCTTAGCAAGCACCGTGCCCCACTGAACGCCGGATTCAACATAAGCGGTGCTGGATGCGCTGTCAACCTGAACAGAATTCAATCTCGCAGTACGGATAAGGACACATCCATCTGCCCGGCGGCCAACTCCATGACCGGTGGACTGGAGAGCGACTCCAACTCCCTGCCCGGACGCAAACCCCACAGCCGCAGCGATATCTTCAGCGCTGGTAGCATTTACGACCAGCGCCGGATGCTGGTCCACTGTCAGGTTCCAGACCCTGCGCCCCTCTTCATAGCCCGGCTCACCAGGGACATAAACCGAACCCTTAATTGTCGATTTCAATTTTGATACTGCTTCCTGGTCCATTTATTCATTACCTCCAG
>JBJYWI010000219.1:0-10642 GCA_046259385.1 Anaerolineales bacterium | reverse complement strand
CCAGCTCTATGCGTCCAAAGCGATGCTATTTGGGTGCAAAAAATTTCATGATAAAATATTCATGTAAATTATATCTTATTTATCATATTTGTCAAGAAAACACGAGACCAATAATGCCTCCATGGAAATTCCTCAGTAATCACGGAATGGTGCTTCTTTTGATCGCAGAAAAAGGGAATATCACTGCGCGGCAGCTCTCCGAAATTCTGGGAATAACCGAACGCAGCATTCGTAGAATCATCAAAGACCTGCAGGAAAGTGGATACCTGCAAGTCAAGAAGAGCGGACGCTTAAATAACTACCGGATAAACAGGGAGGCAGCCATCGGGCTAAAAGGGCTCGGAAAAATCCCCCTAGGTGATTTCCTTACCCTGTTGGAGAACCAGGAGTAATAATCCAGTTTGACTTCTAACCCACCTATCAACACTTTAAGCTGCGTCTGCGTTTCTGAACTCCACCGCATACCCGACTCTCTTTATCCGATCCAAGTAGTATATAATAGGCAAAATTAACGTTTATCCTAGATTTGATCTAGCTGCTGTACCCCATCCGAAACGAACTTATTTTTTTAAAACCGGGCACAGATGCACAACCGGCATGCCTCTGATATTATTAAACGCTGACAGAAGCAGGTGACAGAAATGGATCAAAATGCAAATACACAAATAGGGGTCTCCCCGGACCAGCCCCAATCCGGGGAAATGACGCGTATTTTTTATCTCGACCACCTGCGGGCTGCACTGGTCATCCTGGTTTTGCTGCACCATACAGCCGTGGTGTACGGTGCTTTTACGCCCTTCTACTACGTGGAACCCCCAAGTGACACTGCGCTGCTGGTATTCGGGCTTTTCAATCAGGCTTGGTTTATGGGAGTGCTGTTCTTAATCGCAGGTTATTTCACCCCCGGATCCTACGATCGCAAGGGCACGGGTCATTTCATAAAAGGGCGCCTGACGCGCCTTGGCATCCCACTGGTCTTCTTTATATTTGTGCTCGCTCCGATATCAGCCACCGCATACTGGCAGATGCCTTCGTACCTGACCGGAATCACCACCCCCCTATCCTGGGAAGTTTATCCATATCTGCTCGGCATGGGACCAATGTGGTTCCTGGCGATGCTGCTTTTATTCACTTTTGGGTATGCCGCTTGGCGAAGGCTAACCAGGGGCAGTGCTTTTTTCATGAGCAGCGAAACCCCACTACCAGGATATCTGGCAATTGGTATTTTTACTCTCGGTTTGGCACTATCAAGCTACCTGATGAGAATAATTACTCCACTGGGTAAGGAGGTGCTCGATTTTCCAACCCTGGCTTACCTGCCCCAGTACTTAAGTTTCTTCATTATCGGCGCAGCTGCATACCGCCGAAACTGGTTTGAGAAAGTCCCAAATTCAATGGGCGCAGCTGGTATTATTGCAGCCGTAACCGCGTCACTGCTCTTATTTCCTCCAGCTGTAAGCGGCAGTTTATTCTCGCTTGAGTTCAGCGATCCAGTCTATTTTGTAGGCAACGGCACCTGGCAATCCGCCCTGTACGCTCTGTGGGACTCCATCTTTGCAGTCGGGATGTGCCTGGCCGCGCTCACCTGTTTCCGCCGGTTCTTTAACCAGAATAACAAGCTGGGAAATTTCCTGGCGCAGCAGAGTTACGCAGTTTATATTATCCACACACCAATTCTGGTATTTATTGCGGTAGCGCTAAAGGATATCGGTCTCGATTCCCTGCCCAAGTTCAGCCTGGTTGCAGTGATCGTCCTGCCGGCCTGCTTCGCGGCAGCCTGGATGATTCGAAAAATACCCGGACTGGCGAGGGTAATATAAACCTACACCAATTCCTAACCCCAGAAGATAATGGGACCGGATTTTTTTTTATCATACCTAGATCCCCTGATCTTTACCAATTGACCTGATTTGTGCGGTTACTACACTCACAGAATTTTATATTGCTTCACAAAAAAACTGTCCGCAATGTCATTCTTGGTTTCAACATTGTGAGTTTGATGTCAAGTAACTGACAGTTTAAGGAGCCGATACACCGCGGACCCGGTAGAGAATAAAAGTTAACAGGTAATAAAAACCCACCGCTGCGATCGCCATCCAGAGCGGTTGCAGGATTTGCCATTCCCCCAGTATCCAGGCAATCCAACCGGAAAGCAGAGCAAAGACCATCCCGGTCCGGACGCGGGTTGGGTCAAGCGGCACGCCGGAGCGGTCGCATACTGATCTGACTCTCCTGTAAGAATAAATCACCGGCACAAACATAACGGTAACCAGCCCCAGGATGAGGTATCCATTGGGATTAACCGCGGTCAACTTGACAGGAAATGCCTCCAGGATCCAATAAACAACCACAAATATCGCCATCAACCCGGCAAAGAACAGGTTGCGGCGGTTTTGGGGAAAGAGGAACCCATCCAGCAGAAAGGCACCTGAAGCTAAAAGACCAGACGCCAAATCACCACCCAGAGTGAGAAAAGATCCTAGTCCAAGCAGGATCAGTGAGTCAAAGACGGTAGCCGGCGGCCCAACAGTACGGTTAATAACCCGGACTGAAACCAGAACCAGAAGCAAAGACAGCAAATCGGGAGGCCCATATATAAAAAAACCAAGGAGTCCCAAACCAGCAGCTAGAAATGCGGAATAATCGCGATCGGGATCAAGCTCCCGCGCCAGAGCCCAGGACAGAAAGAAGGTAACCGCGACGTTGAAGGAATAAGAAAAAGCATCCAGCAAATCCGCCCCCTGTTGTATCTGGATAACAAAAGCGAGCGCACCAATCCCCAGAGACAACCCGGCGATCGCCAGGTTGGTCGGGTAACGCAGGTCAACCCAGCGCTGGATCGATGTCAACCCGGATATTTTTCTGTCAAACCTGTCTATTATCAGCAACCTCCTGTTCCGTTCGACGGTTGGAGAGCAGGATTCCTATAAGCATCAAGATCAGGACAAAGGCGGCTGTTATCCAAGCTGCGTTTGCAACCAGAGGGACAGCGCTGTGTTTAACCGCTATGCCAATCACAGCCCAGATAATGACCAGAGAGAAGACAACATCGGAGCGCGAGATGCTCATCAATGCGCTGATTATCCCAGCGGCAGCCAGCATAATCACCGCCCAGACCTGCGGGGAAATCCCCCAACCATCCCAACCGTAATAATACAGCAGTGAAGTGACGTTGGCGATTGTTGCAACGGTTATCCAGCCCAGATACAAGCTGAACGGGTGGTTAACAAACCAGGTCTCGGCTGTGGAAACGCGGGCACGC
Organism: Anaerolineales bacterium; assembly: GCA_046259385.1. Lineage (GTDB taxonomy): Bacteria > Chloroflexota > Anaerolineae > Anaerolineales > UBA4823 > CAVWDI01. Next base: position 7,380 of record JBJYWI010000219.1, on the reverse strand, counting down.
CTAATATCCAGGCGCAGGTAAATTACCAGCAGGCTGACCAGAAGAACCAGCATCATCACTAAGGAAAGCGGGAATTGCTCGTAGTGCCAGCAAAACAGCCAGGCGATATTCGCAAGACAGCTTATCAGGAACCAGAGCCCTATCCGTTCCAATCTTTGATTCTGGCGCTGGGAGGGCGCGACCTGGTAAATCCCAAAAGCGATGAGGGCAACATATATCAACCCCCAGATTGAGAATACATACCCTGCGGGGACGAAGTAGACCTCAAAGCGGTCTGATATCTCCCCGGTTGTCAGATTGTTGAGCGGCAGGGAATTGGCAAGTCCGTTAACAAAGATCACGGCTGCGATCCCAAGAAAATTTAAAATACGCAGAGCGCTGAATTTTTTCATTTAACCTTCCTTCCTGTATCCAAAAATTTTAGAAAACACTTTCGATTTCCAGGTATTTCAGGGAATTTGTTATTCCTCCCGGTAGCACAAACCAATCGCGGAGGTCCAGTACGGTTCATGGGAGAGACCCAGAGTGCCAAACTCGTGTTCGAGCACGGTGTAGCGGAACTCGTGCCTGCCCCTTCCAGAACGGGCCTGTCCGGCGCAGGCATCGTATCCAATTGGCTCATATTGATTTAAATCATCCAACGTAAAGACCTCACTCACCGATCCAATATCCATATCGCGGCTGCCCAGCCTGAACTCAGGGCGGATATTCACCAGCAACCTCTCATCTCCCGCCATTTCGAAAGGATCAGAAGTAAAATCCGCGTAAATTGGAGCATTCACCACCCAACTGTCTAAATCGCCAAAGAATTCGGGCCGATAATCCAGTTCCGGTGTCCATTTATCCATCACCCTCCGGGAACCGCGCGCACCGACGACATCAACTGTCAAGTGCGCTCTTGACCGATGGTGGCTATGCTCCAGCACGAAAGGAGGAGCAAAGTGCAGCCAGGCCAACTGGACCTCCTGAGCAACTGGAACCGAGTAACTGTTGTTCCCATCGTCCTCCTCCGCGACCTGGTTTCGCGGGTCTACTTCCAGGGTATAGCCTGTCAGCATACTCTGGCGAATATCCGGGGTTATGTACAATTCTGTCCAGACGAAATCCGTGGTTGCCCAGGGGGGGATAGAAACATCCAGCCAGGCCGCCGGCCGCAGACCGAGACCATCGTTCATTCTCATAAACATCTCCACCGCGCTGTTTTCAAGCGGCGTGTCGGAGGCGTTCTCAACCGTCACAAACAACTGGTTAAAACCCTCATCGTAATGGGCGTCAATAATCCTTAAATCAGGCACCTCCGCGCAGACTGGATGATGTACAAGCGCGCCAGTCGCCTCGCCCCTTTCGAACACTTCGTCATTGGGATCGAGCAGTACGCACAAATCAAGCGGCGGGGACGGGGAAAGAGCCTCATCATAATAAGTTGTTGTTTCTCTTGGAGCAATCATCCTGCCCGGGAAGGTAAACTGGCCGTAAGATTCGCCGTCCTGGTTGGTCGCCTCGATGGTTATATCCTGGAACTGCCAGGTGGCATCTCCATCGTTGCGGATATCGATCCAGGGAACGGAAGAACCAGGATTGAGGTAAATATCCTCCACCACCAGCCAGGGCAGGGGGGGGACTTCGCCCGGCTGACCAACCCGGCTTTCTGGGGAGAGCATAGTTTTGATCTTCACACTGCAGCGGCGGTTGTCCGACTCAATCCCGTACTCATTTGGTTCATCGAGTTGATTTTGAGCAATGACCATAAAGCCATCGCAAATCGGGTCATCCGGATTATTCGTATCATCATCCGTAAGATCATACCCGATCACAAGCTCCTCCCCTTCAGGCACAGCCACTTCAACTATAGAGGAAAGACCTGCAGTGTACGACAGGATGGCTTCGATATCGTACTCCGAGTAATGATTGAAGGAAGTCTCGGTGCAGATCGAACCGCTCGAACAGCGGCCGTCGAAGTGCAGGTTCTGGTCTCCGGCGTAGAAATCTCCATATACCGGCCCCATATCTCCAGGGTCGGTATCTCCATCTCCTCCCAGATCATTGGTGGTCAGCGTTTCAAACGAGACAATAACCCTTTTCTGGCAGTCCGGACTGCCGGGCTCAGGTCCCGCAATCAAAACAGGTGGGGCAGCTGGATATGATTCGGGACCTTCAGGCAATTCGTTCCGGTAAGCGCTTACTTCAAACGAGTACATCAGTCCACAGGCAGGCCGCATCCATTCGTAAGGCAAACTTGTCTCAGTTTGATCGGCACCAACTGTCCACATCAGGTTGCCGTTCATGTAGATAATAAAACCAGTTATTGGAGGTTCCTCTGGGTTAGGCGTGTAATCCCACGCCAAGCCAGCCCCTGCTACTCCAGGAGTATAATCCAATCTTAAATTGGTCGGGCTTGCCATATTGGGATCGATCTCTTTGTCTCCGTGCGCCTCAGCAAACGCATACGACACCCGGTAATCCAGTGTGAAATTCCCCTCGTCCCCGGAACTAACCGCACGGCGGGTTACACCGTCCCAGGATATCGGAAGCGCTGTGATGAACAGGTTCCCCAGATCAACCGATTCGGTCCCCCCACCGGTGATGCCGACACAGTTGACATCCATCTCAAAAGTTTGGCCGGGGGGCCAACCAAAGTGAAGGGCTGCCGGGCCGGATAACATGGAAGCGACCTCCCATGATACCCCGCTTAGGGTAGCGAATGATCCATCCTCCGGGTAACGCTGGTGGGTCCCGCCGCCAAAAGCCGCGAAGCAGTGCACACCCTCGTAAGCGGAATCGGTCTGCAGCGCTAAAATCTCAACTAAAATCTGAACCGCATCCTCATCCTCCACAATGTCAATCAGTCCGGATAAATCCTCCGGCTCTGATGAGCCATCCGGGTGCGGGTCGGGCGGCTCGCCATCATCTCCAGACGGCACATCATCGCCTCCGCCTTCAGGAGCAGGAACATCACCTCCCCCCCCGTCAGGAACAACATCTCCTCCACCGGGTATATCACCCCCACCCGGAACATTGATGTCGTCGCCCTCTTCAATTGATTCGGGGTCGAGATCCGGGTTAAGATCCTCGAGTTCATCCTCCTGAACACCGAATTCTTCTGCGATCGACTCAAAGGTCTCCCCTTCCCTTACGGTATGGGTTTCAACAACGGGTTCCGGCTCAACCGCGACCACATAAATGGTCGCCTGACCGATTGCTCCTTCCACCGATACGCCTTTCACCACAACAATATGCCTGCCAGTCGTGACAGGAGTCCAACCAGAAGCCAGCACGAGCGGGTTCTGGGAGGCGCTGAGGGGGCTCTCTCTCACATTCACCAGTTTGCTGTCGACCCACAGCTCCACCCGCTGGATGCCGTCTTCCGCCCTTGCGGTGGCGTGGATAAAAACGCGCTCTCCGAGAGGCACCTGGGTGTTATTAAGCGGAGTATGGATAAGGACCAGCGGGCGACCTTCAAAAGCCGCCGCCGGCTGGGAAAAGAATAAGAAATAAGCCAGGAATGCGGCAATTATCGCAAGTATCAGGATTAGAAGCAGCAGTATTCCTATCCCGTATTTTAGCTTGGTCGACCTTTCCATCAGGAGCCTCCTTACCCTAAATCGACGCCGAACTCAAACCAGTTCGACCACTGACTGATATTTCCTTCGCCATCAACTGCCCGCACGCGCCAGCGGTAAATCCCGCCGCACTGTACAGGTACCTTTAACCCTGTTGCGGTTAACCCCGTCCAGGGACTATCGGGGTGCGGCTGGGTTTTCCCCCCGCCAAGAACAAGTTCGACTTGAACCTGGTATTCCGCGATACCACTGGGATCGGACACTTCATTCCAGGCAACAGCCGCCAGCGTGCCGCAGCTAACTGAGGCGCCGTTAGCGGGCAGGTATGGCGAGGGGGCAGGCGGCGGGGCGTTATCTTCGGGGGGGCTGATCTCTTCCGTCTCGGTTGGAGTTGGTGTTTCACAGGAACCACTCACTTCAACTGTCAGAGTCCGCTGCAGTTCACTCCCATCCAACTGGGTGACTGTCAGTGTGTACATCTCGTCTTCGCACAGGCATGCCTGATATGAGCTGTCAAAAGGCACATCCGTGCTTCCCAGGCGGACCGCCAGCGCGTTTTCAACATGCCAGCGGACCTGTGAACATCCACCAGCCTGTATCTGCGGCGGTTCAGCCCAAAACTCGACCTCCACCTCCGGCGGCAGTGTTGGGGAAGGAGTAACCGTTGGCGTAACCGTGGAAGTGGTTGTGCCGGTCACAGTCGGGGTTTCTTCCACCGGCGTTGGGCTGGGAGATTCGGCAGGCAGGCTTCCAGATATGAATATCCGGCGTAAAAACGGCTGGCTTGTGCCTCCGTCCCGGGCTACCGCAACCGCCTGAATGCGGTACTCGCCCGCACCAGGCGGCATCCAATCAGTTTGAAACCTGGCCAGATTCCCTGCTGCCTGGGGAGAATCAATCCGGGCAGCCAGTTCACCGTTGACCCATATCTCAACCCGCGAAACCCCTGAAGGAGCATCAGCATGACCTTCGATATTCACAGCCTGATCCAGAGGCAGGGTGAGACCATCCAGCGGTACATCAATCCAGGCGGACACACCTCCCGGAGGCACTCCACCCGAGCATGCAGCCAGAATTAAACTAAAAACAATCAGAAAGAATACCTGTGGTCTTCTTTGTATGCCCATTTAACCCCTCCTACTTAACAACTTAATAGACCTGTTTCCTAAGAATCGATCAATCCAACACCTGTGCACATACAATTCTATTTTAACATAATTGGGATCAGGCAAATGTTAATGCAGGACCGCGTTGAGTTCGTTCAGCATTTGGTCCGGGTCTTCAGCGGTCAGGAAACGGGTCCGGGCAGCCGGTGAGAGCCGATCAGCCCTTGCATAGCGTTTGGCATGCTTCCGGAAGAGAATAACCCCCTGTTCCGGTCCATAAAATTCGATCATACGATCCAGGTGGCGGCGCGCCATGCCGACAACTTCATCCGGAGAGACAGTTTCGCGTTCACGACGGGTGAATATCCAAGGATTGCCAACCGCAGCCCGCCCGATCATGACTGCCTCACAGCCGGTGTGGGCTTTCAGACGGTCAATATCCTCGACAGAAGCAACGTCGCCGTTGCCGATTACCGGGATCGAAATCGCAGACTTGATTTCGGCGATCGCGTCCCAGTCTGCCTGCCCGCCGTATCCCTGGCTTTTCGTGCGACCGTGCACCGCAACCAGAGCGCCCCCGTTTTCCTGGACGATCCGTGCGATCAGGCAGTAGTTGCGCTGATCCAGGTCCCAGCCCAGCCTGATCTTAGCGGTCAGCGGGATTTGGAGAGCGGAACTGATCATCTTGAAGATTCTGGCGACCTTCAACGGGGTCCGAAGCAGACCGGCACCGGCGCCGCGGCTGGACACTCGCCTCACGGAGCAGCCCAAATTAATATCAATGATGTCCGGTTCCAGTTCCTGGAGGCGCAGAGCTGCCGCCAGCAGCCGGTCCGGATCGCTGTCGAACAACTGGAAAACCACCGGCCGCTCGCGGGGGAGATATTTGGTTTTACGAACAAGATAAGGAGCGTTGTTAATCACGTCGATGGCGTTAATAAAAGCTGTGTAGCTCATCGACGAACCCATCTCGCGGCAGAGCGAGCGAAACGGCAGGTCCGAAAATCCCTCCATCGGCGCCAGGATCAGGTCTCCGAAAACTGGCACCGAGCCGACGTAAAACAACGGTTGTTTGTTGAAAGGGGACATGGTTACAAGTGGAGTAGCGGCTAGAATTATTCAGGTAGAAGAGCTTCTTTCAGCGCCTGGGACAGCGAGCGGGCTTGTTTTATTTCAATCCCTTCCGGCCAGGGTTCACCTTTTCGAACCCTGCGGGGGATCACCGCCTTTTTGAAACCAAGTCGGGCAGCCTCGCGCAGCCTGGCGTTTGTCTGGCGAACAGCCCGCAGTTCCCCGGACAAACCCACCTCTCCCACCAGGACTGTGTCCGCCCGGGAGGGTGTGTTACGAACAGATGAACCGATCGCAACCGCAACAGCCAGATCCGCCGCAGGCTCGTTCACCGCCAGCCCGCCGACCACATTCACAAAAACGTCCTGGTCATATAGACGGATGCCAACCCGGCGAGACAGCACCGCTGTGATCAGCAGCAGGCGGTTGAAATCGAGTCCATTGGCTGTGCGGCGAGGATTACCGAACGAAGTCGGGCTGGTTAACCCCTGAATCTCAACCAGCAAGGGGCGGGTGCCCTCCATAGTGACCGCGATCGCTGAGCCGGGGGCATCCACGACTCTTTCAGCCAGGAAAGCCTCCGAGGGGTTGCTGACCTCCAGCATGCCGCGCTCGCGCATCTCAAATACCCCGACCTCGGAGGTAGCTCCGAAGCGGTTTTTGACCGAACGTAATAAGCGGTAGGACTGGTAGCGGTCGCCTTCCAGATAGAGCACCGTGTCCACAATGTGTTCCAGCACCTTGGGCCCGGCAATTGCGCCTTCTTTGGTAACATGCCCGATCAGAAACACAGCCAGTCCGGAGGACTTCGCCAGTTCCCGCAGTCGGGAGGCAGTCTCGCGTACCTGGGAAACCGATCCGGAGGCGGATTCGAGCTCAGGCAGGTATGCGGTCTGGATTGAATCGACCACCAGCACCCTTGGTCGTACTGCAGAGACGTGCTCAAGGATGACCGGCAGGCTGGTCTCGGTGACCAAGTACAGGTCTTCCGGCATCATCCTGTCATCCCCACCAGTAGGGAAACCAACCAGGCGCCGGGCACGCATTTTTATCTGGCGCTCGCTCTCCTCACCCGAGACGTACAGCACAGGTTCATCCTGAGCCAGTCCCAGACTGACCTGGAGCAGCAGGGTTGACTTGCCGATCCCGGGATCGCCCCCGACCAGAACCACCGAACCCGGGACAATACCTCCGCCCAGCACCCGGGAAAATTCAGCCATGTTCAAAGGGAGCCGTTCGTCCAACTCCCCGCCAACCTCAGTAATTCGGCGCGGGACAGAAGCCAGGCCTGCAGCACGGCCGGCGTGCATTTTAGACAGGGTTCCAGGGCTGGCGACGACCTCTTCAACCATGCTGTTCCATTCGCCACACCCCGGGCAGCGGCCCATCTGGCGCGGGCTGACCCGCCCACACTGCTGGCAGACATATTGAGAATGGTTCTTGGACATGCGGGTATTATAAACTAATGGGATGCATGGGCTTACAGCGGAACCAATTATTATGTTCTTGGTTAACGGTTTGAATTGAATTTTAAAGTGTTATATTCTTATCATCCTGCCGGGAAAATGACCAACATTAAATATAGGGCAGCATCAAACTGTAGGCTGCCATACCCCTTCAACATAAGCAGCCTCTGAAGCACC